>JAFDIX010000442.1 GCA_019307805.1 Deltaproteobacteria bacterium
ATGGAAAAATTCAACAAAGGGCGCCTGGCCCTTGGAATAATCTGCTTACTCCTTGTGACGGGCGTCGCTTTGGGCCTCTATCATCAATACTTTTTGAGTATAAAGGACGTAAGTAGGGACAAGACCGTATTTGAGATAACAACTAAACCGGGAGATAATCTCTGGATTGTGTTCGTCAACTCTGTAGAACTCCTCCCTGTCGCCGACCACTTTGTCGTCAACGACAGGCATCAAATTGTCTTTACTGAAACAATCTACCAGGCTCCTTACGCAGGGTATCTCCACCCCGAAAAGAAAGAGCTGATTGCCCCGGGAACGACAAGAATCGCAGGGATTAACAGGTTAATGGAGGAAGTCACCTTCTTTGCCGGGTACGATTCTAAACACCTTCTGTTTGTGAACGGTAAGTGGACACCCCTTTACCATGTGGCACAGGGGGGCGACCTCATCCAGATCACGGTAAGCAAACGCTCAAGATCAACCACTCTCCTAGCTAGGCTATTATTTCATGAGCAATGATAACGTTTTAGGAAACAAAACAGCTCTGTTCGTCTCCGGCCTGGCAATTCTCATGGCCCTGTTTCAACTTTATACCTCCGGGTTCGGACGTTTTCCGGCGTTGCAGCAGAGATCAATCCATCTGGCCTTTGCTCTCATACTGTCCTTTTATATTTACCCGTTTAGCAAGAAAAGCTTCTCCAAAAAATGGGGCTCTGCCATAAATTCTCTCTCTTCCATCGGCGCCCTCCTCTGCTGCGGAAATATCGCATTTGTTGTTTATTACGTCCTGTACGAACGGGCAGGCGCTGCAACCAACATCGACATCGTATTCGGATTCATTCTGATCATCCTGGTCCTGGACATGACCAGAAGGATCATGGGATGGGCCCTCCCTATCATCACGCTCATATTCATCGCGTACGGTTTTTTAGGCGCCTACATCGATATTCCGTATCTCAGACACTCCGGCATGGATCTTCATCGATTCATTTCATATACCTACCTGGGTACAGAAGGCCTTTTCACGGTTCCGTTGGGGGTGTCGGCAACATTCATAGCTATTTTCGTCCTTTTTGCCTCTTTCCTGGTCAATTCGGGTGTTGGGGATTTTTTCATGGATGCGGCCACGGCCGTAGCCGGCGACAAAACAGGCGGACCTGCCAAGGTCGCGGTCGTATCGAGCGCAGCTATGGGATCTGTTTCCGGGAGTGCTGTCGGGAACGTGGTAACCACCGGATCCGTCACCATTCCATTGATGAAAAAGATGGGCTTTCCCCCACTGCTGGCCGCCGGAATCGAAGGCACAGCCTCTACCGGCGGACAGATCATGCCGCCTCTCATGGGAGCAGCGGCATTCATCATCGCCAGCGTAGTGGGCAAACCTTACTTGACCATATGTATTGCGGCCTTTGTTCCTGCTGCCCTCTCTTTTTTGTCGGTATATGTAATAGTACACTTTGAGGCCGAGAGGTATGGCATAAGAGGGCTCCCCAAGAAAGACCTACCCAAATTGTGGCCAGTCCTCAAAAAACGAGGCCATCTAATTTTGCCTATCGTTGTTTTGGTCGCCATGCTTATCATGGGATACACAGCCATGAAAGCAGGATTCTATGCCGTCATATCAGTGGTCCTTATAAGCTCCTTTCAAAAGGACACCCGCATGGGGATCAGGAGCATCCTCCAAACAATGGAAAAAGGTGCCAAGGCGGTGTTGCCCATTGCCGCGGCCTGCGCCTGTTCCGGCATTGTCGTGGGAGTCCTCACGCTGACCGGTCTGGGGCTGAAGATATCATTCCTGTTAGTGGAGATAGCGGGTGGAAGTCTGCCAATATTGCTGCTGTTAGCCATGATAACATCCATATTGCTCGGCATGGGGATAACCACTACAGCCGCCTACCTCCTTGTAGCCATCATTGTTGCCCCTGTTCTGGTTAGAATGGGCGTGCCGGCCCTGGCAGCACATATGTTTGTTTTTTATTATGCGGTGATCTCCACCATTACGCCGCCGGTAGCCCTGGCAGCTTATGCTGCGGCAGGCGTGGCCGGCACCGATCCCTTCAAAACTTCGCTGGTGGGGTTTCGTGTCGGGATTGCAAAGTTCGTGGTTCCTTTTTATATCATTTACAGACCTGAAATCATGTTGGTCTTTGGGTCCCCCTTAAAAGCTTTTACTGCACTGATTGTGTCCTTCTTCGGTATATGGGCACTGGCAGCGGGGGCCTGCGGATTCGCATTTCGGGAGTTGAAGATCTATGAGAGGCTGATACTCTTAGTTTGCATCCCCTTCACGATCCCCCCGAACCTTCCCTGGAATATAGCCGCCATCGTTATTATTATTCTTGTTACACTATATCTTCGGATAAGTGCAAAGAAAGAAATGGGAAAAGCAGTGAAATTTGCAAATTGAAACTGGGAAAAACAGGGGCATGTAAATGCGTTACCAAATTTCTAATTTCTAATTTCAAGTTTCGGCATCCTGAATTAGGCAAAAAACAGATGCCTTTTGAAAAAAATCTAAACTGGTGACTTAAGGATGCCTGATACCCTCACAAGACCGGGTTCCGGAATCCGTGAACCCGGAAAGGCGGAGAACATGAACGAAAATAAAACCATTATCACCTTGGCGGTTACCGGGTCTATCGGCGACAAGTCAAAGCACCCTGCCCTCCCCGTGACCCCGAGAGAGATTGCAGAAAGCGCCTTAGACGCCTGTTCAGCCGGGGCTTCGGTGGTACATATCCATGTGAGAGACCCTAAAACAGCCGAGCCGTCCATGTCCTTTGAACTATACGAGGAGGCTGTCCAGCGTATAAGAGAATCGTCTGACATGCTCATCAATTTAACCACCGGCGCCGGGGCCCGTATTGTACCTGACAATGCCGATCCCATGGGCCTGGGACCTGGGACCACGTGGAGCACACCCGAAAAGCGCACTGAGCACGTGGTCAAACTCAAACCGGAACTCTGTTCATTGGATGTGGGATCCATAAACTTTGGTCCGAGGGTCTTTGCCAATCCCTTGCCCCATGTTGAGGAGATGGCGGCTCGGATCAAAAAAGCGGGCGTCAGACCTGAGTTAGAGGTGTTTGACTTAGGCCACATGGAGATCGCCAAACACTTGATCGAAAAGGGCCTCGTCGAGGGCCTGCCTGTTTTTCAACTCTGTCTGGGGATCCAATGGGGAATACCTGCAACCTCAAAAAACATGCTCTTGATGCGGGAGCCCCTTCCCTCTGGCGCCATTTGGGGAGGATTTGGAGTGGGCTCTGCAAGCTTTCCCATGATTGCCCAGTCGATATTGCTTGGTGGCAATGTGAGGGTCGGTTTCGAGGACAATTTTTATCTTAACTCGGGAACGCCTGCCAAAAATAATGCCCAGTTAGTGGAAAAGACAGTGGCTATATTGAGAGCATTAGATAAAGAACCCGCATCTCCGGATGAAGCAAGGGAGATGCTCGGATTGAAGTGATCCTGTAAACAGTCAACAAATTGAGTTGAGGTACTCAAATGAAAAAAACAAGGGCGATGGTCCTCACGGGCCCGGGGAAACTGGAATTGCAGGAATTCGTTCTGCCGGAGACAGGCAATGATGACGGTATTCTCAAGCTTGAGTTGATCGGGGTTTGTGGCTCAGATCCAGGGATCTATAATGGGAAAACCCGCGGGGCGCCAAGGCCTTATCCTATAATCTTAGGACACGAAATTGTCGGCCGTGTGGAAAAAATGGGGGCTATGGCCCAAAAGCGGCATGGCGTCAAAGAAGGAGACCGGGT
>JAFDIX010000443.1 GCA_019307805.1 Deltaproteobacteria bacterium
CTGCCCCCATCAGGAACATTTTCTCATTGGCCAGGGCCACCAGTTCATATTCCCTGGTTCCGGGGCGAATGGCCCTGGCAATATCCTCATACACCGCATCGACCATGGCGGCCGCCTGTTTGAGCAGTTCGATCTCATCGGGCGTTTTGACCTCCCGGGCATCCAGCATGGCCTGCTGCCCGTCAACCACCTCGATCCCCTCTTTTTCCAATGCGCGAAGCATGGGGAGTTCCATGAGGTCAACACCCAGGGGTTCCTTCTCAATACCATAATCGGTCAACACTCTTTTGATCTGCTTGGCAAAGGCATCCTCCACTTTCATGGCCGGGGGAAGGGCCCCAAGCATGGTGCTGATGGGAATTTCCATGCGTTCTTCCATCCATGGAGAACTGATTCGCTTGGCAGGCACGGCCGGGTCAAAAAGGAAGGAGCCCCCTTCCCTGGGACAGATGGCATACCGGTTCATCTTGTCCCTGCACCACTCGCCGATATGGGTGCCGGTGATATAGCGAATGTTGTCAAAGTTGAACGCCAGAACGGCTCCCAAACCACTTGCCTTGACAGAGGCCTGGGCCTTTTCAAACCGCTCTTCAATGAGGCGAGGGAAATTGACACCGGCCTCCCAATCAGTGGCCATGGTCCCCCACTTAGCGGTTGTGTGTGGTCTGTTGTATTGCATCGTTAGCCTCCTTATTCGAAGTTATGTGAAATCCACAAATACTTAAATCTGGTTCTACTGGTAGCTGTTCTAGCAACCTCTGTGCGGTTTGTCAAAAAAAAAGGGTGGGCCATCTCCCGGAGGAAATGGGCCCACCCTTACGAATGCCCTTCGGCAGCAAATCCTTTAATCCGCCTGAGGCGGACAGGCCCTGCTAGCTTAGTCGCCCCAGATCGGGCGGGCAGGAGCGAAAACAACGCCGATGCGGAAGGTCTCGCCTCCAAGAATTTCGAAGTTGTGGACCGTGTTCTTGGGTACCCAGAGTGCGTCGCCGGCTTCGCACAGGAATGTCTCATCACCCACTTTGGCGTTGGCGCGGCCGGAGATGACGTAGAAGACATGATCCTCATCGGGATGAATATCGTCAAGAGCAGCGCCGTCCTTATGGATCTCGGTGACGTGGAACTCCAGCTGGGCGCCCGGGCATGTCTTGGGGTTGACCAGCGGATAGGCGATAGTCTTCACGTGATGGGGCGGATCTACCACATACTCGGTGTCCTTGGTGATCTTTGCGCATTTTCCTGCCATTGTCGTTTTCCTCCTTTTTATTTGAATTATGAGAAGCTGCTTTTCAGACGTTTTTATAGGAATATGGTATAGTGTGTCAATTATTATTTGACCTGCCAGGGCATTGGACAGAGGACGGACGACAGAGGGCGGAGGGCAGAGGACATAGGGCATGGCTCACAGAATAGTTCTGCTCCAATCGGTGTCAGGTGTCAGGGATCTCACCGTGCATGCCAGAATGCCCGGCTTAGGCTATTGACCATAATCCAACCGCCAGCACATTAAGTCGCTCTTCAAAAAGATAGTAGCTCATTGCCATAGGGCCTGACCTCTGATGGTGGATTTGGGTTGACAAGGCCGCCCTTTTTATTTAGTTTCACTGAAACTATCAATTATACTGAAACAACTGCCAATTCTAAAACATGGACCAGAATCACCAGGATATTGGGAAAAATATTCGTAGACTGCGCAAGGAGAAGGGGCTGACCCTGGCCGATATGGCCGAGCTGTGCCGATGCTCTTCAAGTCTCATCAGCCAGATTGAAACCGGTGCGGTGAATCCCTCGCTGAGCACCCTCAAAGAAATCAGTGATGCCCTGGGAATTACCATGGCCTCACTTTTCACGACGGGTCCAAATTTGGAAAACACGAGCTTCTCGTTGATGAAAGCCGAGGAGCGAAAGTCTCTGACTACCCAGGAGGGGGTAAATTTTCAGTTGTTGTCCAGAAAAATAGATTTTCCCTGTGAGTTCATTCTCAATGAATGGCCCCCCGGTGCTTCTACGGGCAAGGATGCCTATACCCATGATGGCGAGGAATGCGGGCTTCTGCTTGAAGGCACACTGGATATCGAGATTGACGGGAAGGTACAACGCATGAAACCTGGAGATACCATTACCCTGAAATCATCCGTGCACCACAAAATTTCGAATCCCGGGACAAAAAAGGCCGTTGCCGTGTGGGTGAACTCCGTACCATGGCTGTTCGCCATTAAATAGGTGGAAGGTAAGAGATAAAAGAAAGGGATTCAAGTTCTGACGGTCCCGTAAAAAGTCGGGAAACGCCACTTTTTGTCATTCCGGCGAAAGCCGGAATCCAGTTATATCAAATGGTTCCAGCTTGTCTGGACTCCGGTTTTTCCATCCTCCGTAGCAGAGCTACTGCGGAGGACGGGCACCGGAGTGACGCCTTTTTACGAAACCATCAAATTCTGGGAGCCCTTGAAGATATTTCTTTACGAAGAAGGATGTATTTTGTTTTCTGCAAATGAACACAATTTAAAAGGAGGTTGAAGATGGCGAAACAAGAATGTCGGTTACCGATTGAGGATACGGATGTCGGAAGGCTCAAGCAAAGAATTTTCAACATGTCCGATGCCGAGATCGATGACCTCGCCAAGGAGTACGGGATTCCCTCTCCAGGCGAGATGGAAAAACCGGGATCCTATATCCAGAATACCCTTAGAAAGGATGTGATCGAAAACCGTCGCAAGAGCGATGTTGTTATCATTACCGTCGGGTGCACTGAGAACCACGGTCTGCACACGGTCAGCGGTTTTGACACCTATCTGGTGACGCGAATCTCTGAGGCGGTCCGTCGCAGACAGATAAAGCTGGGGAAGCCGCCGGTCAATCTGGCCCTTCCCCTGAACTACGGTCTCCACCCGCCCTGGCACCAGGGGATGTTCGGCACGGTCATGGTAAGTGATGAGGCCTTTGAACAGAGCATTATGCATATCATGTACGGTCTTTGGAACGACGGGTTCCGTAAGCAGATCTGGATCAATAACCATGCCCAGCAGAATGAAATAGAGAAGGCGGTGAAACGGTTCATGAATACCTATCAACTGCCGGGCTTCTACCTTGCCCTGGAATGGCACCGGGCGGTTCGGGAGTTCTTTGAGATCAAGGATTACGGCGGTAAGCTCGAAGACCGGTTCATCCACGCCGACGAAGCAGAGACCTCTTGCGGGCTCGAACTTTTCCCGGAAATGGTACACATGGAATACGCTGAGGACACGGATCTCATGGAAGGGTACAACTACCTTCCGGATGGACATTTTGACAAGTCCGTGGAAGACCTTCTGAGACCCAATACCTATCGTGCACGGGCCGGAGATATTCCCCTGGAACTCATTGCCACACCTGAGGCCGTAGTCGGCAAGGCCTCATTGGCAAAGGCAGGCAAGACCATTCGTGCCGTGGTTGCCGTGTGTGAATATCTGGATCTCCTGTGCGACCATATCCTCACCACATGGCCGGCCGGTACAGTGCCGGATCCGGAGGCAACCACCTTCCGGACCCGAGAAGAAATGGAGCCCTACCTCAAGGAACCCGGTTCCAAGGGGTGGAAGTCCGTGTTTTACCTGCCCAAGGTGGGACCGCATTAACCCTTTAGTTGCATAAATAAAATGGCAAAATGGGTTTAAAATCAATAATGATAGACCTTTTCCACCTTTTCAACTTGCATTTTGGAATTCACCGAAAGTGACATCATGAAGCGAATGAAAAGTTGCCATTTTATTTACCCTTCGGGAAAGCCGAGG
>JAFDIX010000054.1 GCA_019307805.1 Deltaproteobacteria bacterium
CTATCGGGCGGGGTTGCCAGGGAGCTAACCTGTTAAAATTTCGCCGACCCGATTCACAGGTTGAAAGGGGTCAGCTATCCTGCAGAGTCGGCGCCCAACATTGATCTAGCAGGAGAGACCAAGTGGACGGTAGCCGTCTTAAGCGGCTACGGCGTACGCATAATCGTCTGCGTTTGTGTTATACCCATCCGTTTTACGAGCGAATGGAACCTCGGCATGCAACCTAAGCTTCTTTATCCCCGTCGAAACCGTATCGCCCCCTTTCGGCTTTTTGAAAGGAATTACCCAATAACTATAATCATTTTTCCAGAAAGAGTCAATATTCTCCCCGTTTTCTCTCCTGATCCATCTCACGCTTCAGGTCCTTTTCCTTAATGGAGCGACGCTTGTCATACTTTCTTTTCCCCTTGGCCAGGGCGAGTTCCACCTTGGCCCAACCCCCGGAGAAATAGACCTTCAAAGGGATCAGAGAGTACCCCCTTTCCTCTGTCTTTCCGATGAGGCGGTTGATCTCCCTTTTTTGCATGAGGAGTTTCCTGGTCCTGGTGGGGTTGAGATCCATGTGGTGGGCATAGGGGTAGGGGCTGATGTGCATGTTGTGGAGAAAGAGTTCCCCATTTTTCACCCTTGCATAGCTGTCCACCAGGTTGCCCCGACCATCCCTCAGGGATTTCACTTCCGGTCCCAGAAGAACAAGGCCTACCTCATAGACCTCATTAATAAAATATTCATGCGCCGCCTTTCTGTTGCGGCATACAATCTTCTTTTCCATAAATTAGCCCGAGTCACTGATCGAATTTGGGGCCTCCAGGGCAAAGGCCCTTTTATCCAGGTCAGGAACGAGTTGCTTGACCCGCTCCGTAATAAATGCACGAACCCGTTGGGCTGTATCCAACTGAAAGATATGCTCAAGGTCCGCCCTGACCTCCTCCATGTTGACGGATCGGATGGCCTTTTTGATCAATGGAATATTGCCCGCATTCATACTGAGCTCATCAATGCCAAAGGCCAATAATATAAACACACACAATGGATCACCCGCCATTTCACCGCACAGTGCAATGCCGATCCCGGCATTTTTGGCGGCCTTGACCACTTGTTGGATCATTCTCAGGATCGCCGGGTGAAAGGGCTCATACATAAAGGCCACATTTTCGTTGACACGATCGATGGCCAGGGCATATTGAATGAGATCATTGGTGCCGATGCTGAAAAAATCCACATGCCGGGCCAGGATGTCGGCCACGGCCACGGCAGACGGAATTTCAATCATTATGCCTGTCTTGATGTCCGCGTCGTAGGCCAGGCCCTCCTCTTGAAGGCCCTCCATGACCGCTTCCAGAATCTCTTTGGTATCCAGGATCTCCTGGAGGCCTGAAATCATGGGAATGAGCAACCGAATCTTTCCAAAGGCGCTCGCCCGGAGAATGGCACGCAACTGGGTCTTGAATATTTCCGGTTGTTTCAGGCAAAAACGGATGGCGCGAAGACCCAGGGCAGGGTTCATTTCCCGGTCCAAAGCCAGTTTGGAAGAAAATTTATCTCCCCCCAAATCAAGGGTCCTGATGGTTACCGCGGCGGGGGCCATGATTTCCGCCATCTGTTTGTAATCTTCGAACAACTCTTCTTCACGAGGGAACTCCTGGCCCCTCAGATAGAGAAACTCTGTCCTGTAGAGGCCGATCCCTTCTGCGCCATAGTCCTTTGCCGCAACCACTTCCTCAAGAAATTCGATATTGGCCTTGATGGTTATTTTATGGCCGTCCATCGTCTCTGCCGGCAGGCGCCCAATCTTGACAATGCTGGATTCGTATCTCTGATGCTCAAGTTGTTTTTCCTGATAAAGAATAATGGCATCGTCGTCCGGATCGATGATCACTTCCCCTCGGTTTCCGTCTACGATGAGAAGGGTTCCGTCCCGGACCTGACGGGTCACCGACTCCAGGCCTACCACGGCGGGGATCTTCAAGGACTGGGCCATAATCGCCGTGTGGGATGTCCTTCCCCCCACATCCGTGATGAAGCCCATGACCTTGGCGATGTTCATTTCGCTTGTATCGACCGGGGACAGATCGTGGGCCACAATGATCACCCGTTCGTCAATTTCCTGCAGGCTCTCCTGTTCCTTTCCTGCCAGGTTTCTCAGGATTTTTTCACCCAGGTTCTCCACGTCATGGAACCGTTCCCGAATATACTCATCTTCAACTTGATCAAAGAGAAGCCCAATATTCTGTATGGATTTTTTGAGGGCCCATTCCGCATTGATCTTCTCCTGTAAAATGGTATTGATCGTGGAGTCACTAAGCATGCCGTCTTGTATCATCATCACGTGGGAGTCGAGAATAAAGGCATGTTGCTTGATCTGCTCGGGCATGCGGTTTTTGAGGGTCACAATCTGTTCCTGGGTCGCCCTCAGGGCATCCTTCAGCCGCTCTACCTCCTTATGAACCTGTTTTTCATCAATAAGATACTGGTAGAGGATCTTGACCCGTGATCTGTCAATGATACGTGCCTTGCCGATAATAATGCCTGGAGAGACGGCAATGCCTCGGAGTGCTTTCATATTTTCCAGGTTCCGGGTCGTCACTTGTCCTCACCAAATTTTTCTTTGAAAAGCCCTTTCAGGGCCTCCAGCAGTTCCTCAGAGTCTTTCCCTTCAATCCTGGCCTCGATATTGGTCCCCTTCGGGCAGGACAGGGTGAGAATGGAGAGGATGCTGGAACCGTCAACTTCATGGTCATCTTTTTTGAGAAAAAGTTTTGAACTGTACCGGCCGGCGAGATCCACAATTTTTGCAGCCGCCCGTGCGTGCAGTCCCAGATCATTTTCAATTTTTAGCTTCTTGACCACGTCCATAGCAAACTGATTTTTAACATGAGGTTCAAAACAACACAGCGTTCCTTTATCACTGGACCATCTTATTTTTCTCAGAAAGGCATGCCTTGTACATGCGCCTGTAGGAGACCCCTTCTTCCGCAGCAAGCCTGGTGGCAATATCCCTCACGCTCAATGCGTCATCATGCAACAGGGAGATGATTCGATCCTGTACCCTTTTTTCAAGATGACGGTTCTCCGGTTCCCCTTCCTTTCCGCCCACGACCAGGACCACCTCGCCCTTGGGCCGCTTATTCTCTACCCTTTCCAGGAGAGCGCCAATGGTACCGGGGGTCACCTCTTCATAGAGCTTTGTCAGTTCCCTCATCAGGACAACCCGGCGATCACCGAGAATATCCAGAACATCCTTCAGCATCCCCTCCAGTCTGTGGGGCGCCTCATAGAAGATCAAGGTGCGGGAATCAGAGCTTAACTCCCCCAGTTCTTTTCTGCGTCTGGCAGCCCTGTAGGACAAAAATCCCAAAAAAACAAATTTCTCCCCCCTCATACCGGATGCAGAAAGGGCGGCTGTCAGTGCTGAAGGCCCCGGTATAGGGGAAACCGTTATGTGTGCATCCAGTGCCTGGCGGACGAGGGGGACCCCCGGGTCGGAAACACAGGGTGTCCCCGCGTTCGTAACCAGGGCGATATCGGATCCTGACTTAAGTCTCTTGATCAGTTCAGGTCCCCGGGCCCGGTGGTTATGCTGATTGTACCGTACCACTTTCCGTTCAACGCCGTAATGGCGGCACAGGACCCTGCAGTGTTTCACCCCTTCGGCTGCGATGAGGTCCACGCTTTTCAAAACCCGCAATGCCCGCAGGGTGATATCTTCAAGGTTCCCGATGGGCGTGGAGACGACATAGAGCGTGCCGTAACTGTCGCGTTGGTTTGCCTGCGCTGTCATTACTCATAGGCCAGGTCAAAAGCGTTTTTGATTACTTCTATCTGTTCCCTGTCCCCTTCGAAATTGATGGCCACCACGTCGAATCTCGACTTGACGTCACAACAGTCCTCGGCCTTCATGTAGGCGAGGGCCACCTTGGACAATTGACGCTTTTTCCGTTTGTCGACCGCCTCCTTCGCATAACCGAGAGACTTATCCCGCCTCGTTTTGATCTCTACAAAGACCAGGGTTTCCCCATCCCGGGCGATGAGGTCCATCTCCCCCAGGTAGCAGCGGTAATTCCGGGCAATACAACGGTATCCAAGTTTCTTGAGCGTCTTGAGTGCCAGGTCCTCACCCAGCCTTCCAACATGAAGCCTGTCCTGTGTCATGGGAGCCAATATTCCTTACATTCAAGGATTTAAAGCATTCAGCCGGCAATTCCACCTGAAATATTTGATCCAGTGTACTCCTTTACCCCTCTGAAGGTGCGTCTATGGATTGGGCAGGGCCCATGTTCTTTGATGGCCCTGAGGTGCTGTGCCGTACCGTAGCCCTTGTTATTAAAAAACCCATACTCGGGAAACTGCCCATGGTAGGCCCGCATGATCCTGTCCCGGTAGACCTTTGCCATGACAGAGGCCGCAGAGATACTGTGGCTGATTTGATCTCCCTTTTTCAAAGGCATCTGGGGCATGGAGACAGGAACCCGCTGTATGCCATCCACGAGGAGGTAATCCGGTGCGGGTTCCAGAGCCAGCACGGCCCGCTTCATGGCCTCCAGGGCGGCCTTCAGAATATTGAATTGATCAATAAACCCATGGGAAACGACGCCTATGCTGACGTAGATGGCTGCGTCCAGTATCTCGTCAAAGGCCCTTTCCCTGGCCTTTGCAGTCATCTTTTTGGAATCCCGGACCCCTTCCACAGAGGTCCCTTCCGGGATCATAACCGCTGCCGCGACCACAGGCCCTGCAAGAGGCCCCCGCCCGGCCTCATCCACCCCGGCAATCAAATCAAACCCCTCCCTACGCGCCATGGTTTCATGGAATAGGGGATCGGGGTCTGTTTGAATGCTATTCTTGCGGAAAAGGGGTAGGTTATGGTCTGAAGTATTCAAGAATCCCTGGCATTAGGAATCAATTACATCCTTTTTTCTTTGATGCGGGCTGCCTTGCCTCTCAACTGACGAAGATAATACAAGCGCCCCCTTCTGACCTTGCCCCTTGAAACGATTTCAACCTTGTCGATGGAGGGAGAATGCATTGGAAAAATCCTCTCCACACCGATGCCATAGGAAACCTTGCGGACCGTAAACGTAGCCCCTGTATTTCCCTTCCTCTTGCGGATGACCACACCTTGAAAGACCTGAATCCTTTCCTTTTCCCCTTCCTTTATCCTGGCGTGTACCCTGATGGTATCGCCAGGTTTGAAGTCGGGTACATCCAACCGCATCTGTTCCTTTTCGAGGGTTTCAATAATGTTCATATTTCCTCCTGCGTATTGCCTGCCACGCTCCGTCTTTTCCTGGACTATTGGTATTTCCCAAGCAATCTGTCCAAGATGACGGCTGCCGCCGTCCTGACGGAAAGATGATTGTAAATTCCGATTCCCCTAATGGGTTCCAACACATAATCCGATTGGGCCAGTACCGCCCTGTCAATACCCCAGGCCGTTCCAAACAGCAGAATGGCCGTCCTGCCGGAGACCAGAATCTCTCCTGCCCGGGTGTAACTGATGGGGCGATTCTTGTATTCTGCAGCATCTGTTGCGATCAAAAGAGGAACCTCGCCTTCCGCTTCCTCGATGCACGCCATGGACTCCTTCAGGGATGCACAGATCGCGACAAGCTCCAGGGCCTCCTTTCGATGGGGGTTGTAACTGGCCCCGTGACCAAGGGTCCAGTGCTGAATAATCCTTTCCGCAAATCTCCTTTGGTCCTCCAGTGGGGTGATCACGAAAAATCTCTTCACCCCGTATGTCTTTGCCAGCCTTGATAGATCGTGAAGGTCAAAATTGGTTATGGCCGACGTAATGGTTTGCTGGTTTTTATTGTAAACAGGGTAATGGAGAAGTCCAATATAGAGACCCATGGGCAATCCCACCCGTTATTTACCCTGAAGTCTGTCGAGGATAGCCTTGTCCTCCGGATTCAAGCGCGCCTGCTTCAAGAGATCCGGCCGACTTTGAAGTGTCCGCTTAATGGACTCGGCCCTCCGCCACAACCGGATCTTCTCATGATCACCCGACAACAGAACCGGGGGGACTTCCATTCCGTGAAATACTCTCGGCCTGGTATAGTGGGGATATTCCAAAAGGCCGTCCTCAAAGGAGTCCTCCAGATTGGATTTCTCTCCTCCCAAAACACCGGGTATCAGACGGCTCACCGCGTCAATGACGACAACTGCACCCAGTTCCCCACCGCTCAGAACGTAATCACCGATGGACAGTTCCCTGTCCACATGGCCCAACCTGACCCTTTCATCCACCCCTTCATAACGCCCGCAAATCAAAATGAGCTGATCCTGTCGGGACAATTCCCATGCGACCGATTGTTCAAAAGTCTGGCCCTGGGGCGTGAGCAGAACCACATGGGATTTCTTCCCAATACGCTCGATGGATTCCAGGGCCCGCAGGATGGGGCCCGCTTTCATGACCATCCCATTTCCACCCCCATAGGGCCGATCATCTGTCACCCTGTGGGGTCCTCTGCCAAAGGTGCGGATATCAGTGAATCCTATATCCACCAACCCCTTGCTCAGAGCGCGCCCCAGAATACTCTCCTTAAGAAAGGAGGTAAAAAGGTCCGGGAATAACGTGATAACATCAAACCTCATTCAATTCCAGCATTCCCTCCATTGCATCAATGATCATCTTTTTACCTTCGAGGTCAATCTCCCGCACCACATCATGGATGCCGGGGATAAGGATTTCCGATTCCTCTTTCCGGACCACGAAGACGTCATTGCCCCCGGTTGGGATAACCTGCTCTACGGTACCAATATACTCACCGGACTTGAGGTACACCTGCATACCGATAATTTCATGCCAGAAATATTCATCATCGGTTTCGCGGCTCGCGGGGTCCTTTCTTATGAAAATAGCCGCACCCCTGTATTTTTCTGCTTCCTCTAAAGAGTCCAACCCTTTCAATGTGAGGAGGAAGATCCTTTGATGAGGACTGATAGACGACACCGCGTGTTCATGGGTTTCTCCGGAGGCAGTCTCGAGAAAAACAGTTCCCGCATTCAGGAAGGATTTCTCAGACTGGGCGTAGGACCGAATCCGCAAAAGGCCCCTCAGCCCATGGGGCCGCGTCACACTGCCGACAAGGAGCAGGTCTTCAGAAGAAACCTTTTTCAAGGCTACTCGAGGATTTCCAGAACAGACCGCTTGTTGATCTTGGTAGAAGCTGCACTCAGTATGGTTCGCATGGCGCGTGCAGTTCTCCCCTGTTTGCCAATTACCTTGCCCAGGTCTTCCTTGGCTACTTTCAATTCAATGACGGAAGTCTGCTCTCCTTCGATTTCAGTCACTACTACATCTTCTGGCTTATCCACCAGCGCCTTCGCAATGTACGCAATCAGTTCCTTCATCTCCATGATACCTCCGTTCGTGGAAACCGCTCCACATCCCTTCAGGTGGTCGTAGTAGGAACCCTAAAGCACCCCTTCCTTCTTGAGGATAGCCCTGGCCGATTCTGAAACCATGGCCCCTTTTCCCAGCCAGTGCTGGACTTTTTCTTTTTGAATTGTGACTGCGGCCGGGTCCTTCATCGGATCATAGGTCCCGAGAACCTCTAGAAATTTCCCATCTCGCGGCGCCTCTGAGTCGGCCGCGACCAAACGATAATAGGGCTTCTTTTTCGTTCCTAATCGAGTCAATCTTATCTTTACTGCCATGAACTCTATCACCCCCTCTACAGATTATAACGTCCCTATTGAAAAATGGACGGCAAACCGTCAAACCCCTTCTTTGTAATGTTTTCCATGATTTTTTTTGTCTGGGCAAAGTTTTTCATCAGACGGTTGATATCCCGTATCTGTGTACCGCTACCCCTCGCAATTCGCTTTCTTCTGCTTCCATTGATGATTTTGTAATTGCGTCTCTCCTCACGGGTCATGGAATTAATGATGGCCTCGATCCTGGTGAGTTCTTTCTCGTCGGGTTTCAGCTTTTTCAACTGCTTCATCTGGCCCAATCCTGGAATCATGCCCAGAATCTGCTCCAGGGAACCAAGCTTTTTCATCTGTTTGAGCTGCGCGTGAAAGTCCTCCAGGTCAAACTGCCTCTTACGAAGCTTCTTCTCAAGCTTTTGGGCCTCTTTCTCATCAAATTCCGTCTGGGCCTTCTCAATGAGGGTGAGCATGTCACCCATGCCGAGAATGCGTGAGGCCATTCGGTCAGGATGGAAGGGCTCCAGGGCATCAAGCTTCTCTCCGACACCCACAAACTTGATGGGCGTGTCAGTAACCGCCCGAATGGACAGGGCTGCGCCACCCCTTGCATCCCCTTCCATCTTGGTCAGTATGACACCGGTAATGTCGAGCAGCTCATTGAACCGCTTGGCCACGTTCACGGCATCCTGACCGGTCATGGCGTCGGCCACGAGGAGGATCTCATTGGGATTGACCCTTTCTTTGATTCTCCCCAATTCCGCCATCAAACTGTCGTCAATATGGAGCCTCCCCGCCGTATCCAGGATGAGGGTATCTGCCCCGGTCCCCCTTGCTCCTTCCAGGGCCTCCAGGCAAATATCCTCCGGCCGGTGGTCCGTATCCGATGCATGGACCGGAACCTGGAGCTGTTTGCCCAGGGTGTTCAACTGATCCACGGCAGCGGGCCTGTAAACATCGGCCGGCACAAGATAGGGATTTCTCCCGCCCTTTCGAAGGTGCAAAGCCAGCTTTCCCGCAGTGGTTGTCTTTCCTGACCCCTGGAGTCCGACCAGCATAAGGACAAAGGGTGTCCGCCCTGTGAGATTCAGGGGCTCTGCCACATCCCCCATGAGATGGACAAGTTCTTCATTGATGATCTTGATCACCTGCTGCCCGGGGGTCAGGCTTTTCAAAACATCCTGGCCCACGGCGCGCCGGCGAATGTCTTCCACAAACTTTTTTACTACCTTGTAATTCACGTCCGCCTCGAGTAAAGCGAGACGGACCTCTTTCATTGCCTCCTGGATATTTTTTTCACTGAGTGTCCCACGGCCCTTGAGTTTTTTGAATGTGCTGTTGAGCTTCTCTGAAAGGGTCTCAAACATCGCTTTCCAGATCCTTTATAAACCGCAATCTTGTAGTTTAATTTTCAAAAGCGCTATCTGTCAAGAAAATAAACCACCGGTTCCGCATTTCATCCCGAGCCCATAATTTAAGCGTCGCAATATCCGGATTTTCATAGTCATTATGGCATTTTATTCATTTTTTGTAAAAGGCTTTTCTTTGATGCAAACAGGTGATCATGCCCTATTCGGGATTTTGAATTTGTCTCTATTCGTGCTAATATCCACCCTATCCTGACGGCGGCTGGTGGAAAAGGCAACTTGTAGATAGAGTGCTGCTTACGTTGCAATTCGCGCGGAGATACTGGATGCTGGATGCTGGATAAATAAAGCATGTTCAGCCCTTAGTTGTTTCATGTTTACAGCCTATAATAAGGCAACAAAACCAAAACAAAATGTCTCTCGCAGAGCTCTCAAAGGGCACAGAGAAAAATCTAAATAATTCTGTGGTCTCTGGGAGAGAAAAAATCCCCGAGGGCGGGATTTCCGCTTCGCTACAACAAGCATCCAGAAACCAGTATCCAGCATCACGGCCTAAGTAACTGAAAACGAACTTTTTATGGCATATAACAGGAAATCAATTATCGGTAATGCGGACCTCCATGAGGGCATCATTCGGCCCGTGAAAAAGAGTACCGACCCCAACGTGGGACCGGATGCCCTAATGGCCATGATTTCCAAGGACCTGGAATATTTGGTCCGTTTGGGTCGAGCCCGTAAAATAGCCCACTCCAGCCAGGGCCATTTCAGGCTCTATCATACCGGCAACGAGGGGGGTCGGGTTTCAAGCCTCTCCGGACCCTTTCTCGGGGCTCCTCTGGCTGCCATGGGTATGGAAAAAATGATTGCCATGGGGGCAGAGAGGATATGGGTTTTGGGGTGTTGCGGGTCACTGCAGCCGGACCTGAGAATCGGGGATCTGGTCATCCCTATTGGCGCCCTCTCAGAAGAAGGGACGTCCCGGCACTACCCCATTGGAGACAATGCCCCCATAACAGATGAAGACCTCAATGCCATTCTGGAGAAGGCTTTGGACAACAGGGGGGAGGATTTTCGCAAGGGAAATGTGTGGACCACGGATGCCCCCTACCGGGAAACACCGGCCAAGGTACAGGCCTTTCAGGATCAGGGCATCCTCGCCGTGGAAATGGAGATGTCCGCCCTGATGACCGTAGGGATCTATCGCGGGGTCCAGGTTTCCGGACTCCTTGTCGTCTCAGATGAACTCTTTGATCTCAAATGGCATCCCGGGTTTTCCAGCAAGCGATTCAGGAGAAAGTCCCGTTTGGCCGCTGAGGTCCTGCTGGACGTCATCACCTCCTTCGCAGGGGACTCTCACCACGAAGAACACGAAGGACACGAAGAAAACAATGGATGATATTATTAAAGAGCTTGACGAACTCAGGGAAAAGATTCGATACCACAACCGCCGCTACTATGCCCTGGATGATCCGGAGATATCCGATGCCGCCTATGACCGGTTGTTTCAAAGGCTGCAGAAA
>JAFDIX010000055.1 GCA_019307805.1 Deltaproteobacteria bacterium
GGCTGGGCCCCCACCAAACCCTCCTGATTCATCATGAAGGTAGGGACCGCGGTAATTCCCATTTGACGGGAGCGGACCCAGTCCTTGTCCACAGGCTCCTGAAACGTCCTTTCCTCGAGGACTTTAAGGGCCGCATCTCCGGACAGTCCCACGGCACCTGCCAGATTCGCCAAAACGGATGTCTCGGCAATGTTTTTCCCGTGCACAAAGTAGGCCCTGAAGACCTCATCGTGGAAGGCATCGCCCACGCCATGGGATTCCGCCCACTTGCCCAGTTCCTGGGCAAGGCGGCTGTTGTAGGTCACCTCCCTGTCACCCAGAGGCAGCCCTTCCTCTGCGGCCACCTGCTTGAAGTGCGCCCTCATCTGATTGTACTCTTCCCAGCGGCCGGCAAAGAGATCGGAGAGGGAACGCCCCTCTTCCGGTGTCTCAGGATGAAGGGGGAAGGCCGTCCACATGATCTCCACCCCATATTCTTTTCTCAGTCTTTCAATACGCCCGGTAATGAGATAGCACCAGGGTCAGATATAATCCGAGAAAATCTCCAGTGTTGTTTTTTGTTCCTTATCATTCATTCGATTCACCTCATCTCTGAAATTTTCGCATAAATTTTCTATCGATCCAGTCTTTTAGTATAAAGGGAATTCGTCCGTGAAAAATCCGGCCATTTTTATGGTAAATGGCCCTGCCGTCCCCCATGTTGAACAGCAGCATATACGCGCCTCCGGGATCAAACCTCTGAAGGGCGCCCCCTTCCAGTGCTGCCAACAGGTTGTGGTAAAGGATCGGATTCTGACGCACGGCATAGACACCCACCTTGTCCAGGGGGCTTTGCTGAAAGCAGATGCAATCCCCTCCGCCGAAGATCTCCGAATACCCCACGGATTGGAGATAGGTATTCACCAGGAGTCCGCCGTCCTCTCCAACGGGAAGGCCCGAGTCCTGAAACAGACCTGACGGTTTAATGCCGGTCCCCAGAAAGGCTACATCAAAGGGCTGCGACCTTCCATCCTCTAGAATTGCGATCTCTCCCTGAATGCCGGTCACATGTACGTCCTCACGGACATCAATGGCCCGTTTGGTCAAGGACTCCAGGGCCAAGGATCGGACCTTCTGTGGAAAGCGGGAGAGAAACCGGGTTCCTGCCATGACCGTTATATGTGCCTTTCCGCCATGATCCTGGACCAGCTTCCAGGCATTCACGGATATTTCAAGGGCCGAGGGTCCGCCGCCAACCACCAGCAGACGCGGTATTCCCTGTTTGATAAGCGCCAGGATGCGTTCCCGGGCATGGACCAGGTTCGCAACGGGTTTGACAGTGAATACCCTCTCGGATTTCTCCAAAGTAAGATTGTCCACCGGAATAGTGCTTCCAGTACCAAAGGAGACCACATCGTAGGAAGTCGTTTCTCCGGAAGCGAGAAAGAGAACGCGCTTTTCCGGATCAACGCGTACAATGCGTTCCTGAATGAAGGTTCCGTCCCCTTTTTCAACCATCTTTTGGATATCAAAGCGAATCTCCTCAGGCCCATATAACCCTGAGAGCATGCCCGGACCCATACCGGAATAGTACTGGTAGGGAGACGGGGTGATCACGGTTACCCGGTATCCCCTTTGGCGGAAATCTCCAATATTCCTAAGAGCAGTCAGATGGGCATGACCACCGCCTGCAAAGACCAGATGTTTTGCCATTGTAATTTTCTTCCTCAGAAAAATATTGCTCTTTCGATGTCTCCGGACACCAATGCTGCTGTGCGCCGATTGCCTTGTGACAGTAAAGGACAGGTTTCGTTTCTAATAAAGGTAAGGTGTACTCCGGCCTGATGCAAGCGTGTCGAGGTAAGCACCTTCACCTTTGGGTCCAACTTCTCCCGCTTTTTGACAATCCTGGCGGAGCACGAGACTGTCGTGATTACGCCTTTTCTTCATGCTTGCATACCCATGGCATGGCATCAAGAAAAATTGGGGTGGGATCATAATGGGGGGATAAAAACCCGCTAACCGATGGGGCTGACACGGGGGCTGAAATGGCCCTTCGTGACATGTAAGGACTTAGTTCGCTTCGCTCATCCCGCCAATTGGCGGGAGAATAATGGAATGAAGGAATGATGGAATATTGGATTTCTATTACACCTCATTGTCATTGAAAAACATCATGCTTCATGAGATATACAAATCATGGATCGAAAAACATTAATTGACAGAAGTTATGCGTTTTTGACCATTATTCCATTGTTCCAACATTCCATTATTCCATGTGGCTGGCATAAAAAAAAGATGCCATTAAAAACCCTTTGTTTCGGCAAGTTGTAGAATTTCCGAGACGTTCAATTGCTGTTGATGATTCCGCCGGGGCCCTGAATGTTGAAAGTCCTGTTTCCTGAAGAATGATATGCTGTGAGTGAGTAGCTCAGAATACCTCCGGCCACATCTACAGTGACATTTTCAGAAATGTTGTAAAGCCCGTAGTTTGTCCCGAGGAGTGTTGCCAGAAGTGGACTGTAGCGCCTGTGATCCACGTAATAGGCCTCCTGGGCCGTTGCGGCATTTCTGATATCCGATTGGGCCGCAGAGTTATAGGATCTCTGTCTATAGGCGGTGAATTGGGGGATGGCAATAGCGGCGAGTATGCCAATAATGGCAATGACGATCATCAGTTCGATCAGGGTGAAACCTTGGTGATTGGATTTTGGGAACATATCCGGTCTCCTTCTTCGCATGGGCCTCCCCCTGCAGGGAAGCTTTCATGCTATAAAGTTATTTCCGGCTCGAATCCTGAATGAAAAGTGGACGCCGGCCCTTTCTAAAGGCCCTGAAAATTATGCCCCACTCTTTTCAGAACTTTCTTCAAACCATTCCATGGCCGGGGGTTGCATTTACCAATAAGCCCCCAGCAGTAAAACATGTCTCCAAAATCCAAAAAGTTTCAATATGTTATCACACTTATTTTCAAGGTGTCAATGAGGCCCCCACAGCACCGCACCACTTGGCGCATCCCGGACAAGTGGAATTCATGCTGAGGGGTCTTCAATGGAGGGTATGCAAAGGAAAGGGGACAGATAATTCACCCTGATTTTCGGGCGATTGTAATCATACGATTGTTCATAAGGCCGTAGTCGCCCTCTTTCTCGTGGGAGACAAAGTCCTCCTGGACCGAGACCGAATCAAAACCCGCAGATATCAACATTTCTCTTATTCTTTCCTCGCTGTAGAGCCGGGTGCAATAATCTGCATCGCGTATCAGACCCTCTTTTTTAGATATGACCATTTCCCGGCCACATATGATGTCCCCTTCAACACGACGCTGTCGGCAGATCACGATCCCGCCTTCCGTCTCATGCCAGGATTGGGGAGAGAAATGATCGAGCACAAACTCCTGACTTGGCAGATCCAAAAGGATCGTTCCTCCGGCCAAGAGGACCCGACACGCTTCATGAAGAATGGCCTCGTTCTGTAGATCATCTTTAAAGTAACCCAGGGAACTGGCCATCACAAAGGTGGCCATGAAGCTCTCGGAAGCAAGGCCTGTTTTCCTGGCATCTTTCCTCAGAAACCGGGTATTGAGGCCCTCATCATCGGCCTGCTTTTTCCCCAAATCAATGAGAAACCGGGAGTAGTCCACAACCGTGACCTGCTCAAACCCCCGGCGTGAAAGCTCCAGGGAATGCCGGCCCTGGCCTCCACACAAATCCAGTATGGGCCAGGTCTTCTCGAGTTTGAGGGCTGTCTCCAGGAAATCTACTTCACGGCAGGTCACCCCGTGGTCGCACACAGACCGTGCATCGGTGATCAGGTAGGTCTCGTCAAAGAGATTCTTCCACCAGTCCGGATCGATCTCTACCATGTTCTATCCTTTGTCCGGAATATCCGCCCCAAAGCTGAAGAGGCCGTCAGATACCATGAGGGCGGGGCTCCCTCGCCAGGGCTGGACCATGGCAAGTTCCCGTTCTTCTTCCCCAATCTGTACCATCTGATCCAGCTCTCCGGCACGCCAGAGTTCCTCCAGTTTCAAGGCATCCTGCCACAGATGTTTGGCATACCTTTCAAGCTCTTGCAGATGATTTTCAGTCAGCAATCTCGGCCTCAAGGTGATCATGATGGGCCCAAGAAGATAGGTAAATCCCATATCTACCGCTTTTTGATTGACCTCCCCTTGAATCTGGGAAAATCCTGCATACCCCAGATTTAAAAGACCCTCATTGATTCTCTCCACGGCATCACGGACCGGCACGTTGTTCCTGAGTATGGCAATGGGCTGGATCCCGCCCCCTGAACCCACGTTGGTGGGTACGCCCCCGAATCTCGCCAAAAATCCCTGAAGCCCTTCATCAGTAATAAAGCATCGGAAATCTGTCTGCCATGGTTTGAGAAAGAGTTTTTCCTCCTCATCGGAGGACCAGGTGCTTTGCTCGGTCCAGACTCCCAGGGGAACGAACTGCTGTACAATATAGTCCCCCGCATCCAGGGCGGTTTGAATGTGCTCCCCGGGGCTCCCAGGCGATTGGGGCGTGAAAATGCCGTGTCCGGAGTATCCGTGGGCCGGTTTGAGAACGACGTTGTCCCAGGATTGCTCGGTCCATTTCACGAGATCTTCAATGGGTTCGCCCAGGGGATCGGTGGTGGTGCGCGGGTAAAACTGGCGGGTCCAGGGGGTGTGCCCCATGGTCTCTTCACTGAGATCTGTCCGTTTGCCCGAGGTCAAAGTCTCAAACACACTCTTTGCGCCCAGGGGTTCCATCCCTTTCGGATTGACAAGGATCCCCTGGCGAATCGCCTCTTTGATGGGGCTAATGTCTTCCCCTTCGCCGATTTTGATCAGCACATTGAGATTAAAATCCATGAAGATGCAGGTTGCCGCCTCCCCCCTGCAGCAGACACGCCCCCCTTTTAGTGAAAGGTGCTCGGGTCCTGCCAGAGAGGCCCTCACCCCATCCATACTGTTGAGATACTCCACAAAGTTTTTGTTCTCCAGAACAACATCCAGTGTTTCGCTTTCCGCCAGGAGAACGAAGTGGGCAGGATTCCTGCCGTGCCTGTTTTTGTGGGCCCGCAAAATCATGCGGGCGAATCCGGGAACGGCATTGATCTGGGGGTGATCGAAATCGATATCAACATCCACTTTCACGTTTTCCAAAACCAGTTCCCATGCCCTTTTCCCAAGGGCCTGTGCAATCCTCTGGTAGTCCCAACCCCCGGGACTCCCCATGTTCCATTCACCGTGATATCCTCGAACCGTCTTCATGGTTTACTCCTTTATTGCGCGCTTTTTCCTTCTCGTGCCTTATGCCTTGTGCCTTTCGCCATGTCCATGAACCACAGGATTTCTATCAACCACCAGATTTATAGCTCCGGGAAATAACGATACGGCCACCAGCATTGCCGGCCCTTATACCATGAACAGGTCCCTGGGACCACTTCTCTTTGTTCGGTTCAGGAATGCGCTCAGTCTCTTCTCCACAAACGGAAAGGGGATCTCTCCACCTCCCAGCAGAATGTCGTGGAAGTCCTTGAGTCCTATTCTCGGGGCATATTTCTCTCGCAGCACCATGATTTCATAGGTCCCCAGAAAATAGCAGGACTGGTACCCTGGTGTCAGCGCAAAGCGACGGATCTGGCGTCGGGCCCTTTTCGATGAAAAGCCCAGCTTCTCTATTTCCCCTTGGCCCTGTTCCAGGGTCATGGTTCCTGACTGTAGTTTAACGTCCAGAATTGCCCTGAGACACCGCCAGAGCTGTCGCTCAAGCTGGATGAGCTGTTGTCGCGGCTCAGTGATGTATCCCAGTTCATCCAGAAGCAGCTCTGCATAACAGGCCCACCCCTCGTAGAAAAGTGGAGATTCGATCTGACGGCGCAGGGGGTTGGGGTGGTGAATGCGAATATGGTCCAGGATGTGGTGCCCGGGGTAGGTTTCATGGGCGCAGAGATAGGGACAGTGCCCGCTGATGAGTTCCATATCCTCTTGCCCCGGAGTAATAAAAAATGTGCCCCGTTCACTGGGACGTCCGGTCAGAGGAGCCATGTAGGATGCGGTTGCCCTGAGGGATTTGAGGTAAGGGGGTGTTTCAAGTACATCCACCTCTTCTCCCGGCGGATAGGGGACAATGCCCTGTGCGGGAAAAAAATCCCTGAGCTTTTCAACCTCTTTCCGGTATAATTCGACTGCCTGTTCAGGAGACGAGACCAGGGAGATCCTTTCGGATTGAAGGGTCGCCCAATCCTTCTTACTGTCTATGGCCTTGACCAACGCATGGATCTTCTCCAGGGTCTCATGGTAGGCATGCAAGGCGATCTCAAGGACCTCCCCGGGGGATTTGGCATAGAAAAGGCTTTGTAAAAGCATTTCGCCAAGGCCCTCCTTCCCGATGGAAAAGGCTACCCTTGATGGAGACCGATGTAATGCCTTTTCATATTCAGCCCACGCTGAAAGAACCTCGGGGATCTTTGAGGAAAGACTTTTCTCGCTTCCACCCTTCGCCTCGATAAAAAAGGGAACATCCTGTTTATAGAAGCGGATAGCATCATGAATCATCTCAACGGTGACGGCGACAGAGAGTTCTGAAGGAGCCTCAAGGTTCCCGGCAGCCTTCTCAAGAAAAGGAGAAATTTGTGAAAACAAAGTTCCCAGGGTCTCATTATAATGGCTCGGACCAACCTGTTCGGACATGGCCTGGGCCGTGGCAAACAGGGGAATTTTGACATACAGGGTGGGATCCGAACGCCAGACTTTTATATCACGGAACTCCCTCAAAAAACTTTCCATGCTCATCCTCAGGAGACCACAGTCAATGTCTCCCTCCGAATTCCCTCCAGATCCACCGGGCAGTTTGCCAAGTAGTTCCTCAACATGGCGAATGTGATCCAGGATTTTTTCCGGCGTGAGGTCATCAAGTTGATTCAAATATGGGAGGGCATGCTGGGAACGTGGCATAAAATAGAATTCATCACTGGCGCATTGCTGGGGGAGATGTCTTCCCAGATGGACAAAGTAGTCCTCCGCTATTCCCTGGAGCTTTATTCTTGAAGCTTCCGGATCTGTCATAAAACCCTTGTCCTTGAGCAGAATTTCCCTAAGCCCTGTGCCGTGTGCCTTATGCCTTGTGCCTTTTACAGTCCCAAATCTTCGTTGATGAGGACAACCTTCGTCCTCCCCTTGGGAAAAGATTTTTCGGTAATAGTCCAGGTGTTACAGGTCCGATCCGGGCTGTTGCATTCCGCGCAGTGGGAGGTCTTGACGCAGGGCGTCTTCTTGTCCAGCCGCATGGCATTGACGGGGGCCGCATAATCCTTGATACGCTCCATGGCCGCTTCCAGATCTGCAACCACTTTGTTTCTGCCTATACAGATAACCACGTGTTCCGGCCCGAAGGTGATACCCGCCACCCGATTTCCGATCCTGTCCAGATTTACAAGCTGACCTATTTCGGTGATGGCATTGGTGCCTGTAAAGAACAAATCCACCTGCAGCGCTTTTTTCAGACGCTTCATCCTCTCCCCGGGGCTGACGGTCTTGTCCAGAGTGTCCACGACCTTCAAGCCTTTCTTTTTCTTCAAGGCGCCATAAAGCCCTGTCGCCTGGAAAGTCATGGATCCGCCAAAGCTCACGCTCTTTGGGTTTATTCTATTGATGATCTCCTTCTCTACAATATCCCTGGCATCTTCCGCACTCTCAGCCACGTAGGCCTCGAACCAGTTTTTCTCCAGTGCCGCCTTGAGATTATTGAGTCGTTTCATCCAATAGTGATCAACAGGTTTGTCCATTCTTGCCTCCTTGAGTAAAATGCCGGGTCCAATATTCGGATAGAAGAGAGCCCGGACTTAGGTCACCCGATAAGGGCATCGTTTTCGACTTTTTCAGTGTCTAAAGTGAGCTAAAATGATTAAAGTGTCTGAAGTGATGGAGTATGCTTTCAGCACACGTTATTTCAATACATTAGATTACCAGTACTCCAATACTCCATTATTCCATTACTCCATGCCCTTTTACCAGCAGGGTATACCAGGTCATCTCATGATCCCATTCCTTAACGAGTTCCAGGCCCTTCCCTGTCATGAGGCCCTTCATGTCCCGGACCTGGCTTCGCATCAGGCCCGAAAACAGGTACCACTCTTTTTTTAAGAATTCTTCCATGCCAAGAAGCCTGTGCAACACATCATAGTGGATATTGGCTATTGCGAGATCAGCGGCTTCCTCCGCGAAATCCAGGACATCTCCTTCAAGGACCCTGACGCTCTGCCCGAGCCCGTTCAGGGATACATTTCCCTGGGCCGTTTTCACACACAGGGGATTGAGGTCAACGGCAAGGACCTCTTCACCGCCCAAAAGCATGGCGGCAATGGCCAGTATCCCGGTTCCGGTCCCAAAATCCGCCACCCGTTTCCAGACATAATTTCTGCGAAGGTAAACCATGGCTCGAAGGCAGTCCCGGGTCGTAGGGTGCAGCCCTGTCCCGAATACAACCCCCGGATCCAGGATGATCCTGATTTCGTGCTCCGCAGCATCCACAGATCTCCAGGGCGGGACCACATGGATATGCTCTACCTTAAAGGGCTCCAGGCCGCCTCCCTGCCACTGCTCGTAAGTAAAATGATAGTCGTCGATGAGTTTCAGTGCAGGACGACTCTCGAGTAATCGTGATACTATTTCAGGAGAAGGCTCTGAAAAGAACAAAAAAGATGAGCTGTCTTCCACCCAGTTGCCGAGGAATGCATCACCCAGGAAACCCTCTTCTTTGCTATCTACCGCTCCCTGGAGCAGGTAGATGTAGAGGTCATTATATTGATCCTTATCTCTCGACATAGATTATTCCTGCTTCTTTTCGACTCCCCCCAAATCCACTGTCTAGTGGAAGTCTTTTATTCTATAACAATCCTTTATGCCACATCCTTGATCACCAGCAGGGTCTCTAAAAGCCATTGACATGATTCGGCTTCTCATCCATGATCGTTCAAGCCATGTGACACTATAGGGAACAGAAGAAGATTGTCAATAGAGTGCTGTGCGAGTGGAATGTTGGGCCAATGATTTTGAAGAATCTTGAAAAAAGGCTGAAGTGTTTCATAGTACTGGCTGTCATCCTCTGCCTCTGGCCCTCTGGTCTAAAAGCGGCCGATTCCTGCAGGATTGTGAATGGCAATTTCGCTGACGACAGCCGGGATCGAATGGTGCCCTTTCGTGTATACTTCCCAAACCCATTGCAGAAAAGGTATCCCGTGGTCATTTTTTCTCACGGACTTGGGGGTTCTCGCAATGCTTCGGCCTATTTGGGCAGGTACCTGGCAGAAAACGGTTATATCGCTTTTCATATTCAACATCCGGGATCAGATATATCCGTGTGGCAAAACTCTGGATCCGGCAGAGCGGACATCATGCGCACCATGGAGGCATCCCTGCGCAATCCGCGCAATGCCCTCAACCGATTTCAGGACATTCCCTTTGTTCTGGATCAATTCGGAAAACTTGATGTTTCTGATCCGGTCTTCAAGGGCCACCTGGATCTGAGGAGGATCGGCATGGCAGGCCACTCCTATGGCGCACGGAGCACCATGTTTGCCGCAGGTGAGCGGGTTGGCTGGAGATACAGGAGCTTTAAAGATTCCCGCATCAAAGCGGGCGTCATCCTGAGCCCCAATCTTCCGCGCCGGAATATTAATTTGGAAAAGGCCTACCAGGATATCGACATCCCCCTTTTTCACATCACCGGAACGCGAGATGGCAGCCCCCTTCCCTCCTCCCGGAACATGGACCCTGTCCAACGGACCAAACCCTATCATCAGATATCAAATGACACTCCACAGTATCTGCTGGTCCTGGACAAAGCCGACCACATGACCTTTTCCGGACGTCGCCTGGACACACCGGAAGAGACAGAAACGGACCAACACCACATTGCTGCGGTCCAGAGAGGCGTGCTGGCGTTCTTTGATGCCTATCTAAAGGAAGACGGAGAAGCCTTGAAATGGCTTCGAAAGGACTTCGTTAAGACATTGCACAAAACAGATCGCTTTGAATGGAAACCCCACACCAATGAACCTTGAAATTTTCCATTACTGAAGAAGTCAGACATATCTCAGGATTTTGAGATGGATGATATTTTGACCTTGTCTGAGGATATCACAGTTATGAGGAGCGGTGCCTCTAAGAAAGAGAAAGGATCATTCGCTCTCCTTCAATAGAGAAGTATACTGCACAATGTCCAAAAACCATGATTCCTCCGGTATGCATAAGCTGAAAAAGGCGAAAAGAGGAAAATGTCGATTTTTAACTATGGCAAGTATCTGTTCGTTTTCGATGCCCCTTGAAACGAAAGGTTAATTTGGGTAGTGTTGAATCGGCCCATTTTCAAGTATTGTGATGGTCATACTCGGATAATATTACAAAGGTAATGATATCAAGATCTGTATAATCACTTGTTAGCAATGAGAAATGACAAAATATCCAACAACACCCACTGAAATATCACAGGAATTAATTGATTTTTGTAAAGAGATAGACCCTACTTATTTACCTAAATATATTCCAGTCGTGCAAAGTGA
>JAFDIX010000444.1 GCA_019307805.1 Deltaproteobacteria bacterium
GATTCCAAAAAACCAGGCAAGGGATATTCTAATGGGGGGGCACAAAAGGATTAGCCCACCCAATAAGAGATGGAAGCCGATGCTGATAGCGCCTATTTTGGATGCACGGAGCTCCTGCTCCCGCACGGACTCGTATGTGAACAGTCCGGCCACGCCAATAACGCCTAAGTTGATGAGCGACAATATCAAGGCCAAAACGGTATCAAAGGTCATGATTCACCCCCGGTTTATCTCTCTAATATACCGAAGCTTCGCCTCAAATCACGCCTCAGGCGTGACTTCGCGATGCTGGTTGCTGGATGCTCTATGCTGGTTGTAGCGAAGCGGAAATCCCGTTTTTAGCGGGGGACAAGAACTTAGCAGTATTGGTTCAGAGCATCATCAGTAAAATGGCTATCTTTGTGGCTTAAGAAAAAGAATTCCTTATTCCATCCAGTCCCGCTGTAGCGGGAAGACCAGTATCCAGTATCTGCTCGTTATTGGCCGTATCATCTCATGAGATTGGGCAAAAAAAGGGCAATTTGAGGAAAAATCATCAAGAGCGTTACAGTAGTTAGAATAGCCAAAAGAAAGGGGAGTGCCCCCTTAAAAATGACCTCTAAAGGGATATCTTTGGCAATCCCGGAAACGACGTACACATTGATGCCCACAGGCGGAGTGATCACGCCCATTTCTGTGACGAGGACAATAATCACTCCAAACCAGATAGGATCAAACCCTAAAGATGTTACCAGAGGGTACAGGATCGGGACAGTCAAGAGAACCATGGCGAGGGAATCCATAAAACACCCGCCTATCAGATAAATAAAGATGATAAACGCCATGATGGCGTAGTCGGGCAAGGGAAGCTCACCCACCCAGGCGGCTGCCATAAAAGGGATCCTGGTAATGGCCATAAAATGGCCGAATACGGTCGCACCGGCAACAATAACCAGGACCATACAAGATATTCGCGTGCTCTCTGTAACCGATTGCACAAACCCCTTCCAGCTCAGTTTTCTACGAACAATGCCGATGAGGATGGCCCCGCCCGCACCGATAGCGCCCGCTTCTGTCGGGGTGAAAAACCCTACAAACAGTCCTCCCATCACCAGAAAAAAGAGAATCAGGGTTTCCCCAATCCCGGACAACGCAAAGATTTTTTCTTTCAAGGTCGTTTTTGCCCCTCTCGGCGCCGTATGGGGCTTGAGCCGTACCCAGATGAGGATCGTCAGCGCAAAACAGACAGATAGAAGTATTCCAGGTAAAATGCCGGCAGCAAAGAGCTGCCCTATAGATTGCTCAGTAGCAATACCATAAACGATGAAAATGACGCTTGGTGGAATGAGAACCCCGAGACTGCCTCCCGCTGCAATAGTGCCTGTACTCAGGGAAAGACCGTATTTATGCCGCTTCATCTCGGGCAGGGCTACCGTGGTCATAGTTGCCACAGAGGCATTGGTGGATCCGCAGATAGCGGCAAAACCCGCACATGCCCCTATGGTAGCAATGCCTAATCCCCCTGGCAGGGAACCGAACAGGGTATAGGCAGTGTCAAAGAGTCGGCGGCTTATACCGGCATGGAATGCAATTTGGCCCATGAAGATAAATAATGGTACAACAGTCAAGCTATAAGACCCGAAGATACCGAAGAAATCTTTTGCCATTACACTGAGGCCACTTTCCCAGGATACCACGTAACTGAACCCGATGAGGCCCAGGAGGGCCATCACAAACCCCACGGGCATTCGAGAGAAAAGGACGATGAGCAGGATACCCAATCCGATTAGACCGACGGTAGTTGGACTCATTTACGCTCTCCTTATGCCCCAGCCCTGGACCACGGCTCTTTCTTCCCTGCAAGCACCCCCCATAAATCCACCCAAAGGACCAGACAGACCACAAAAGAAGAGAGGGAGAGGCCGTAAAGCACAGGGAAAAAAGGTAGTTCTAAGGTTAACGACACCTCTCCTGAAATTCTTAAATCGTTCCCATACGCTATACATTCCCATGTTAACAGGGCAAACAGAGCTATGCCGAGGAGGTGTGTTATCGTGAAAATGGCGGTTTGTATCCTGCGGGATAATTGCATGACCAGCACTGCGACAGCCACATGGCCGCCTTTCATGGTAGTGTAGGCCATAGCCAAACCGGCTACTGTTGCCCCTAAGAAACCGACGATCTCATAGGTGCCCAGGATCGGGCGCCTGAAGAGGCGAAGAACCACATCAGCACAGGTAAGGCAGGTCATTCCTACGAGACAGAATCCCGCCACAAAATTCAATATGGAAGATAGCCTGTGCACACCTTTCCCAAAAGCAATCATATCTATCCCCTCTTGATGAAATAGAGGGATTGGCCCTGAAAAGACCCTGGGGCAATCCCTCTGTTTATTCTCATCACTACTTCTTGAACTCGCTATTATACGTATTGACCAGTCCCCTTAATGTCTTTACATACTGCTTCCCGGGAAGGTCTTTGCCTTCCGTCTTTTTTTCATACCCTGCGATAACCGGCAGGACCGCCTCGGCCCATTTGGCACTCTCCTTGGCTGACTGGGAGATCATTTTGTTGCCAAGTTTGAGCGCAAACTTCAGGCCTGCCTCATCACCCGAATCCCACACAGCTCCAGCTTTGGCAATATACTTTGCGCTCACCTCGTCAAAGACCTTCTGGACGTCTTTGGGGAGTGAATTCCACTTTTTCAGATTCATCGCCACAAAAAATCCCGTTGTGTAGCCTACGCTATAACATTCAGTGGTGTATTTGACCACCTCTGCCTGTTTCCATGCCTTCAGGACCTCCATGGGACCAAAAGAGGCCTCAACCACCCCCTTTTTCAGGGCTTCATACGTCCCCCCCATCGGCATTGCAACCGGAACGGCGCCTAATGCCTTGGATACCTTGGCGCTGAAGCCGGTGGACCGCACCTTCAGTCCTTTCATGTCCTTCAAGGTATACACCGGTTTCTTGCTGTGAAGCAGTCCCGGCCCGTGGGCATGCAGGAACAGGATCTTCACGTTCGAAAGGGCCTTTGGCTTAAATTTATTATAAAAATCGTTTATGACAAAACTCGCGGACATTCCCGATGCGTAACCCATTGGCAGATCAACCGCTTCCATGGTGGGAAAGCGTCCCCGCGTGTATGCGAAACAAGACATCCCGATATCAGTGATGCCTTTCAGTATCCCGTCATAGATCTCGTTCCCCTTGAGCAGGGTGCCGCCCGGGAAATACGTAAACTTGACCTTGCCCCCTGTGAGTTTTTCTATCTCAGCTCCCCAGCGTTCTGACATGGGGAACAGGGGATGGGTTGCAGGAAAAAAGGTACACCATCTCAACTCAACAGCTCCCTCTGCATTGGCAGGGAAGTTAACCACGGCTGTAGATGCCAGGACTAATGAGAGAGAAAACACCAAGAACCATCTCACTTTTTTCATAATAACCCCCTTTCTTGGGAAAACCTTTGAAATTCTGAGTCCGAGTTTGAAAAGCCCCTTATATCCTTAAATTCCACCTCCTTTCTTTCAATTTCCTACAATCAAATCCCATAAGCTCCTTGTTGGAATGATCTGACCGAGGGCGCAAAGAGATAGTATGCCTAATCAGCTAAATTTGTCAATATTCAGTCGCGGTGAAGACCATGGTTTCAATATTTTCTACCGGGGCTTTGGGAGGAATCCCACATCCGCTCATGAGAATAAAGCGGCCGGGGCCTCCCCTTGAAAGAGATCTAATGGTGTCCGCTTTAACCTGTTCTTTCGTTCCCATGA
>JAFDIX010000445.1 GCA_019307805.1 Deltaproteobacteria bacterium
GACACAAAAAGTTGACAGTTGGCAGTTAGCAGTTGGCAGTTTATTATAAAGCAGTTGGCAGTTTATTATAAATTAGTTTTATTAGTCTTTGACTGTTATCTGCAAACTGAAGACTGATAACTAAATTTTGAATACCTAATATAAGCCTTAAGTACTCAATAAAATATGTCCGACAATTCGAAAACAGACCTGATCAAGGATATCCGCAGCCTGCTCAAGTACCAGAAATCCTTGGGCATTGACAGCTACCCGCGTACAGAGGGGTTGCAACGTTTCCTGGAAAAAAGGGAGCAGCCCTCTGCCCCTTCTCCGCCATCCAGGAAATACACCCGACTGGTGCAGGTAAAAGCTGCGATAGAAACCAGGGAAAAACACGTCTTTGATCCGGGACTGGCAAAAAAGGCCACCCTTGCAGATGTGCGCCAGGAACTGGGCGACTGCACCCGCTGCAACCTGCACAAGGGCAGGACCAATATTGTTTTCGGGCAGGGATCCGAGCAGGCCAAACTGATGGTCATCGGGCCGGCACCCAGTGCTGAAGATGACCATGGCTCTGCCCCCTTCCTGGGCGCCAGCGGCGACCTGCTCACTAAAATGCTGGCAGCCATAGGCCTGTCCAGGGAAGATGTTTACCTGACCAGCCTGGTCAAGTGTTTTCCGGCCGGCGGCCAGCCTCCCAAGGAAGAGGAGATCAGGACCTGTCTGCCTTTCCTGTTCCGCCAGATAGAAATTATCTGCCCCACGGTCATCTGCGCCATGGGCAAACAGCCTGCCCAGACCCTGCTCCATTCAAAAGAATCCCTGTTTCGGCTGCGCGGCCGCTTCTACGATTTCAATTCGTTCTGCAGTACCGAACTTGCCGAGAAAATGCTCATCATCCCCACCCTGCACCCCACCTTTCTCCTTGATAACGAGGAGATGAAAAAGGCCAGTTGGCAGGATCTGCAGATGATTCAGAAGAAGATTTAAAAGACAGGGTTCGAGGGGTCTAGGGTGAAGAGAATTTAAACCTGACTGGAGTATTGGAGTACTGGAGTACTGGAGTGTTGGAAAATGAAGAAAAACAAAAATCGTGGCTACCAGAAACTAAGAGTCTGGAATGATGCAATAAAATATTACAATGATACTTGTAAAGTTTTCCGTAAGTTTCCTTATGACTTGAAACGGGTAGCCAATCAGGCGATTGCCTCTAGTGATTCCGTTCACAGAAATATTTCAGAAGGATATTGCAGGCGTTCAATAAAGGAGTATCTCAACTTTTTGAATATAGCTCTTGCTTCCTTAGGTGAGTCTGTTTCTGGGTTGTATGCTTATAGAAAAGCTGGGCAAATAACTAAAGAAGAATTCCAGCATCTGGATGAGTTGGCTTATAAATTAGAAAACGGTTTGCTCAAATTAGTTAAAAGTTTGGAAAATAAAAGGGAAAGAGGAGACTGGGTAGATCATCTGATGACAAAGGAGAGCAATACAATTTACAAAATTAAATAAAACCCAATACTCCATCACTCCAGTACTCCAAATTAATTACCCCTATTGACAGAAACACCTTTTTTCCATATTTTTTGTGGCACCATTCATTAAAAAAGAAAACGGAGTTTTCAAATGACCATTGATGTAACAATGATCGGCGCGCAGGTTGAAAAAGAAAAACTGATTCTCAATCGCATCCGGGATGAGATCGGCAAGGTCATAGTCGGCCAGTCCGCCCTGGTGGACAGGCTGTTGATCGCCCTGCTCTGCAACAACCACGTGCTTATCGAAGGTGTGCCGGGCCTGGCCAAGACTTTAACAGTTACCACCCTGGCCCAGACCATCCAGGCCTCTTTCCAGCGCATCCAGTTCACCCCCGACCTGCTGCCGGGCGATTTGATCGGCACCCTGATCTATAATCCAAAAACCGGCGACTTCACCACCCGCAAGGGGCCGATCTTTGCCAACATCATCCTGGCCGACGAGATCAACCGGGCGCCGGCCAAGGTGCAGTCCGCCCTGCTGGAAGCCATGCAGGAGCGCCAGATCACCATTGGCGATCAAAGCTTTCCGCTGGACGATCCATTCATGGTGCTGGCCACCCAGAACCCCATCGAGCAGGAAGGCACCTATCCCTTGCCCGAGGCCCAGATTGACCGGTTCATGTTCAAGCTGCTGGTCACCTATCCCAGTAAACAGGAGGAGCAGCAGATCCTGCGCCGCATGACCGGTGCGATAGATAAAGTTAACGTGGAGCCCATCATCGGGCCGTCTGACATCGGCAGGCTGCGTGATCTTGTTGCCTCAATCTACATGGATGAAAAGATAGAGGAATACATCCTCAACATTGTCACTGCCACCCGTGACCCGCAAACCTGCAACCTCGACATCGGCGATCTAATCCGCTACGGCGCTTCGCCCAGGGCCACCATCTACCTGGCCAATGCAGCCAGGTCCAATGCCCTGCTGACCGGTCGCGGCTATGTCACTCCCCAGGACGTCAAATCCATTGCGCTTGATGTGCTGCGACACCGGGTGATCGTCACCTATGAAGCGGAGGCCGAGGAAAAGACCAGCGAAGATGTTGTAAAGCAGATCCTGGATAACGTTGAAGTACCGTGATCAGCAAAGAACTCTCACAAAAGATCCGCTACATCCAGATCTACACCAGCAAGGCGGTCAATGACATCCTGGCCGGTGAATACCACTCGGTGTTCAAGGGCCAGGGCATGGAGTTTGACGAGGTGCGCGCCTACCAGCCCGGTGACGATATCCGCACCATTGACTGGAATGTCACGGCCCGCACCGGTCAGCCTTATGTGAAGCGGTACGTGGAAGAACGGGAGTTGACCGTCTTCTTCCTGGTTGATCTTTCGTCCTCAGGCTCATTCGGCTCCATCGACAAACTGAAAAACGAGATTGCCGCAGAATTCTGCGCCCTGCTGGCCTTCTCTGCCATTAAGAATAACGACCGGGTGGGCCTCATCGTGTTCACCGACACCATCGAGATGTTCATCCCGCCGGCCAAGGGTGTCTCCCATGTACTCCGGCTGATCCGTGACCTGCTCTATTTTACTCCCTCGGAAAAACGGCAACGCACCGGCACCAATATAGCCGGCGCCCTTGACTACCTGGGCCGCGTTTTCCATAAGCGGGGGGTTATCTTTCTGGTTTCTGATTTTCAGGATCAGGGCTTTGAAAAGCCTTTAAGAGCCCTGGCTCGTCGGCATGACCTGATCGGCGTGACCGTCTCTGATCCGCGCGAGACCGGCCTGCCGGATGTTGGACTTTTGGAACTGGAGGACGCCGAGACCGGCGAGACAGTTGTCATTGATACGGGGAGCAGAATGGTGCGCACCCGTTACGCAGCACGGGCCGGGGAAAGAGAAGCCAGACTGAACGAACTCTTCAAATCAACCGGCGTGGACCATATCCCGCTTTACACAGACCGTGACTACGTCCTTGACCTGGTAAAGTTTTTCAGGAAACGAATGAGATGATTAGGTGAAAGTACCCCGCAAGGGGGCATAAATGCCTAAAGTTGTAACTTCATTGTATGCGGTATACGATTCGCGTTATGCGATAATCGATTTATGGTTATTCCTCGTACCTCATACTGCGGACCTCGTACCATTTTTTATCCTTTAACCCTGCGCCCTTTGCCTTTTTTCTCTTCGCCCTGTGTCTTTATCTTTGCTTTTCAATTTTAGGCACTTTAGGCACTTCAAGTACTTTAGGCATTTATGCCCCCTTGCGGGGTACTTTCACCTCTAATCTC
>JAFDIX010000446.1 GCA_019307805.1 Deltaproteobacteria bacterium
AAGCGGAATTGCGCCGAAGCCAACCCGCCTTCGCTCTAAAGAGCTTCGGCGCGGTTCGCCACGCCATTCATCCCTGTAGCAAGCTACAGGGTATTCTGGCGAAGGCGAATAAAATATCTCCGGGCACAATTTTATCTAGCTTTTGTTTCTGTCCCTACCAGGGAACAAGGCCTTTGCTGGACAGGTATACAAATAATCTTCCCTCCCGAAAGGACATTGTGAAGACACGGTATGACTCCGTGGTGCCGTCATGTTTGAGAAAATTGATATGGCTTTCATGGATATCTTCTTCTGGAAATATGGCTGCCCTGTCATGCAAATCCAAAAGGATCTCTATTTCAGCAGCAGAAATTCCCTCGTACACTTTTTGAACCCAGTCGCGTTCCATTCTCGATTTAGCGTAGGAGATATGGAGGCTTAACAGGTCCTTCCAATTCTGAAGCACATTATGAAGTTCCCAGTGAAAGAGCCATTTGAATACGTTTTTTGAAAGGATTGTTTCAGACGAACCTGTGTTCTGCATGAAGATTTTTTTCATGGCCCCTGGATTTGCCCAACTGACCCCAAAATCAAAGGTGAGAAGATAGGCAGGAAAAGAGAGGGAATCCAGACTGAGATGCAAAACATCTTCTCCGGGTGCGAGCATATTTGATTGATCGGATACCAGCGGTTCAATCAGGGTTTCCAGTCTTTCATCCAAAGGAAATGTCAGGGACGACGACTCCCTGAATCGGGATCCAATTTGTACCATGGAAAGCCCCTGTTTTTTGAGGCGCTTCACAGCCTGGATGCGCTCTAATACTTCATAGGGAAAGTACCCAATTTTTTTTGTGCGGCCCATCGCGTCTTTTGGACGCATGACAACGGGCTTTGGGATGATTCCAATTTTAATGTAATTGTTTAACGTCGCTCTGGAAATATCTGTTTTTTGGAGAATTTCTTTGCTGGTGATTAGGTTCTCTTGGTCAGAATTCGACAAGGCGGGACCCTTTTATACAATAATGATTTATACTGTCTAATTAAAATAACAGCGTAAAAATTGATATCATAATTTATATATAATAAATAGCAACATATAATGTCAACCCTTCATTTAAACAGTATAAATATACCTTTTAAATCTCTGTTTTCGCATTTTTCTGCGTTGTTTTTAAAAGGGGTAGTACGGAGGGAATCAATGAGGTGTTTTAAGCCGGCTTGAGGATGGTAGTTTATGTGTTTAAAGAGGCGATATCCCTGCGCGGAATTTGGGAATGGATTCTTCCGTCCACCTGAAGCCCCAGCCCCAGGATCTGTTTTTTAAAGGAGAGAATGACATAACCATTTTCCAATGCCATATCCCCTTGCAGGGTCTCACCCTCCTTTAAGGTTGTCAGATGAACTTCATTGATATGAATGACTGCCCTGGAAGCGTAATATCCAAAAATTTGCATGAACCTGGTGGTCGGCTTTAAAAAGCGCCCTACCCTTTGAAAGGCCCTCAATCCTGTCATGACGACTTTGAGTTGGGAAGCGCCCGTGATATGGGGTGATTTTTTGAGCAGCCACCAGCTCTTTTTTTTACGAAACAGGAGGAAATCCTCAAACAGAACTGTGGAAATACCGAACCTCTGTTCCAGGTACGTTAAAACCTGGTCTCGATCACCCTCTTCTGCCAATTTTGGCCATGAAGAATCCCACGGAATCGACTCGGTGGGGATAGAAGCGTGCCGTTTTTTTGATTTGTCCGTCATACTGTTCATTGTTCCAATCCCTAATGCCTGGTTCCTGCGCAAATCCCGTTTCAACGGAAAAAAGATGCGCATCCCTGTTTTTCAATAAATAATCTACAACAGACTCGTTTTCTTCCGGGTTATAGGTGCAGGTGGCATAGAGCATCACGCCACCCTTTTTGAGCAAATCGTACCCCCTCAGAATGATCCTTTTCTGTAAATGGGAAAAGTCCTTTACGTACTTCTTGTCACGAGACCAAAATCCTTCCCTTGTGATCCTGACCCTTCCCTCCCCCGAGCATGGGACGTCTGCAAGGATATAGTCAAACCGATCCCTCATGGGAAACTCCTGGGCCTGGTAACCGGTAATCACACAGTTGAGAACGCCAAGCCTGGCAAGGTTATGGGCAAGGGGGATGTGTCTGCTCGGATAAAGCTCATTGGCAATGATGAGTCCTGTGTTGTTCATGAGTCCAGACATTTGGGAGGTCTTTCCTCCCGGCGATGCACACATATCCAACACATAGGAATGGGGTTGTACGTCAAGGGCAAAGGCTGCCAGGCAGGAAGTGAGCGCCTGGGCGTGGATATAGCCCAGGGCATATTCCATGAGATTTCCTGGTGATTTGAGATCCGGGGCATGAAACAACCGATCATACTTCTCGCTCGCCCTCTGTAGATGAATGTTCTTTTCCGCAAAGGACTTGAAAAGCGATGCAGGATCCATTTTCAAGATATTTACACGGAGGTGGGTCGAAAGTGGCCTGTAAAGGCGTTTCTGGAAGGATTCAAAGTCCGGAATAATCTCTTTATATCGATCAAATAGGGGCTCCATATCCTGCTCAGCCGGCCCTGCCGATAACGTGATTTGCGATGACCTTTCGTTGAATCTCAGAGGTCCCCTCATAAAGGGTGAGGACCCTTGCATCCCTGTAGTACCGTTCCACTGGAAATTCCTTGATATACCCGTAACCGCCATGGATCTGCAGTGCCTGGTAGGCCACCTTGTTGGCCATTTCCGAAGCAAAGACCTTTGCCATAGAGGCGGCTGAGGTAAAGTTTTCACCCCTGTCCTTCATGGCCGCGGCATTAAATGTAAGCAATCGTGCCGCTTCGATCTGGGTTGCCATGTCCGCAATCATCCAGCGAATGCCCTGGAACTGGGAAATGGGTCTTCCGAATTGGACCCTGGCCCTGGCATAGGTGGTGGCAGCATCGAGACAGGCCTGGGCCAGTCCAACCGATTGAGACGCAATGCCGATCCGCCCGCCATCCAGTGAACTCATTGCGATGATAAATCCGTCACCCTCATTTCCAAGCAGATTCTCTTCAGGGACCTGACAATCTTCAAAGATCAATTCCGTCGTATCAGAAGCCCGAAGCCCCATCTTGTCTTCTTCCCTGCCCACAACAAAGCCGGGAGTCCCTTTTTCCACGACAAAGGCACTTATACCCTGATGTTTTTTCTCCTTGTCCGTGTAGGCGGTGACCACGGTCAAATCCGAACTTTTTCCGCTGGTAATAAAGGTCTTTGTCCCGTTGATGGTGTAGCCCTTCTTGCTCTTCACCGCCTTTGCCTGCTGGCTGGCAGTATCAGAGCCTGCATTGGGCTCGGTCAGGGCAAAGGAACCGATCATCTGACCGGTTGCAAGGGATTTCAGATAGGTTTCCTTGAGATAGTCAGAACCGAAGAGATAGATGGGGCCGCAGGCCACGGAATTATGTACCGACATGATGACCGCTGAAGATGCACAGGCATAGGCGATCTCCTGGAGTGCAAGGGAATAACTGACCGTGTCCACCCCTGCGCCGTGGTACTCTGCCGGCACATTCATCCCCAGGAGCCCCAGTTCCCCCATCTTCTCAAGGCTCTCCCGGGGAAACTCGCCGGTCCTATCCCGCTGGGCTGCCAAGGGCAGGAGTTCTTCCCTTGCAAAATCCCGGACCATAGCCTGAATCATCTTTTGTTCTTCATTGAGCTGATAGGCCATTTTCACTTCTCCCTTTTCGTTTCCATGTCCGGCCTAT
>JAFDIX010000447.1 GCA_019307805.1 Deltaproteobacteria bacterium
TAAGATGTTCGATGAGACAAGTGAGGCCACCTCCGACATCGGAAAACTCACAGCCTATTTAGCCAACTGCATTAACTGTTACAACTGCCGGGTAGCCTGCCCGGTTTGCTACTGCAAGGAGTGCGTCTTTGTGACCGATGTGTTCGATCACGAGCCTTCGCAGTATCTCGGGTGGGCCAGGAGAAAGGGCATCCTGAAGATGCCCAGCGACACGGTCTTCTTCCACATTACCCGTCTGGCCCATATAAGTACGGCCTGTATCGGCTGCGGCCAGTGTTCCAACGCCTGTCCCAACAATATCCCGGTAATGGAAATTTTCCGAACCGTCGCCAGTTACACCCAGAAGGCCTTTGACTATGAAGCCGGACGAAGTCTGGAGGACGAGCCACCCCTGTCGGTATTTCGAGAAGAGGAATTTCGCGAGGTCACCGGCGGAAAAGATTAAAGGAAGGGGTAAATAGATGAAAAAAAAGATTGGCTCAGCTTTGGTGGTGGGAACCGGGATCAGCGGTATTCGATCCGCCCTGGATCTGGCGGAACAGGGCTACCAGGTGGCACTCATCGACAGGGCGCCGAATATGGGCGGAATCCTGACGCAACTGGATTACCAGTTCCCCACCGATCACTGCGGGATGTGCAAGATGCTCCCCCTGGTGGAGCGAGATAAATCTTCCCAATATTGCCTGCGCAAGGGCCTGTTTCACGAAAACATTGATATCATGCTCTCTACGGAACTCGTTGCCATGGAAGGGGAGCCGGGTAAATACCTGGCAACGCTTAGGCAGAAGTCAACCATGATTGATCCGGAACGCTGCATCGGTTGTGGAGAGTGTTCCCGGGTTTGCCCGGTTGAAGTCCCCGACGAATTTAATGAACGGCTTACCAAGAGAAAGGCAGTCTACCTGCCGGTACCCCATAACATACCCAACACCTATGTTGTGGACATGGCATCGTGTACCCTTTGCGGCGAGTGCGAAAAAATCTGTCCTACCCGGGCCATTGACTTCGGGATGGAGGCACGTAAGGAATTTCGCATTCTCATTGTCGATGATGAACTGGTGGTTCGTGATTCTCTCAAAGAATGGCTGGAAGACGAAGGCTTCCGGGTGGACATGGTGGAATCAGGGACAGAGGCCCTTGAAAGGCTTGCCGAAGAGAGCTTTCACCTGATGCTCCTGGACATCAAGATGCCCGGTATGGACGGTGTGGAGGTGCTCAAAAGGGCCAGGGAGATCCATCCGGAGCTTCCGGTGGTAATGATGACCGCCTATGCCACGGTGGAGACCGCTGTGGAAGCCATGAAGATCGGCGCCATGGATTATCTGATGAAGCCCTTTGATCCGGATAGCCTGGTCCCTTTGATAGTCCAGTTATACCAGGGCATCCAACGCGCGGGCGAGCGCAGGATTGAGGTGGGAGCGGTGATCCTGGCGGCAGGCTTTGAATCCAATGATCCGTCCCAGGGGAAGAATACATATGGCTATGGTGTAATTCCCAATGTGGTGACCGGTATGGAGTTTGAGCGAATGATCAGCGGTACGGGGCCCAATCAGGGAAGGCTCCTGCGGCCCAGTGACGGCAAGGAGATCCGCAAGGCGGCCTGGCTCCAGTGTGTCGGTTCCCGTGACCAGCAGGCCGATGCCGATTTTTGCTCCTCCGTCTGCTGCATGTTCGCCATCAAGGAGGCGCTGATGGCAAAAGAGAAAAGCGGCGGTCAGGTGGATGCTTCCATCTTCTACATGGATATGCGCACCTTTGGAAAGGATTTCCAGCGCTACCGGGATCGTGCAGAAAAGGAACATGGCATCCACTTCAAGAGGAGCCGAGTCCATACCGTCGATGCCGGCCCTGATGGAGATCTGATGATCTCCTATGCAGATCTGAATGGCGAGAGGCAGGAAGAGAATTTTGATCTGGTGGTGTTGGCTGCCGGTCAGAGACCACCCTCAGGCACCAAGGAAATGGCGGAAATGACCGGCGTGGAACTGAATCCATGGGGTTTCTGTCAAGTGGAAGGCTTTTCCCTAAGCCGAACAGGTCAGGAGGGCATTCTGGTTGGTGGGTCCTTTTCAGGGCTCAAGGATATCTCGGAATCGGTTATCCAGGCAAATTCCGCTTCACTCTCTGCATCGAGGGTTATACATTCCAGGGGTGGAAGCCTGGCAAAGGAACCGGGGCTCGAAACAAAATTCCGCGATGTCTCACGGGAACTGCCGCAGGTCCTGGTGGCAACCTGTACCTGCGGCGGCACCCTAACAGAGGCGGGGAACCTGGATGCACTCACAGAGTGGCTGAAGGATCAGGGAAGCGTGAATAATGTTCATTCCATTGATCGCATCTGCACCCGGGAGGGCTGGGATGATCTTATAGAGACGGTTCAAAACAGCAACGCCAACCGGGTCCTGATTGCCGCCTGCATGCCGTATGTATATACCGATAAATTGCGTAAACTGGGCGAAGACGCAGGGCTCAACCCCGCGTTGATGGATGTGGTGGACATCCGCACCCAGGCATTTCCGGGCCCCGATGTGGATAAGGGCCAGGTAAGCCGGGATATCCGGTCGGTGGTCGCCATGGGAATAGCCAAGCTGAAGGGTGCGGATCCCCTATCAACGCCTACTACGAAGGTCATCCAGAAGGCGCTGGTGGTGGGTGGCGGCATTGCCGGGATGACAGCAGCTCTGGCCATTGCTGATCACGGCTTTGAGGTGAGCCTGGTGGAGCAGGCAGAAGAATTGGGAGGGAATCTTCGATTACTCCATCGGACCATAGAAGGGAATTCCCCTCAGGAACTCTTAGAGGAGATAATATCCAGGGTGGATAAACATCCCCGTATTCAGGTCTACAAAAAGGCCAGGGTGGTCCATTCCCAGGGACGTGTCGGCCATTTTTCAACCACCATTGAAAAAGAGGATGGGGCCGGCGAAACCCTGGAACATGGAGTGGCCCTGCTGGCTACGGGGGGAATGGAGGCCACGACCGAGAGCTATGCCTATGGGAAGAGTGACGCCGTCGTGACACAGCACGAACTTGAACAGCGGCTTGCTGAAGGGAGCCTGGACCCTGCCCGGCTCAGTTCCGTGGCCATGATCCAGTGCGTGGATTCCAGAGAAGAGCCGCGCAACTACTGCAGCAGGATCTGCTGCGCGTCGGCCCTGAAAAATGCCCTCTACCTGAAAGAGCAGAATCCGGAGACCGATGTCTATATCTTTTACAGGGATATCATGGCCTATGGTTTCCTTGAGACCTATTATACCCAGGCACGTAAGGCTGGGGTGATTTTTATCCAGTATGATCCGGACAAAAAACCTCAGGTGACCATTGAAGAAAGCAGGCCGGTCATTTCCACCGCCGATCCAATCCTCGGACGGGATCTTAGTCTGCAAGCAGACCTGCTGGTACTCGGCACCGGGATCGTGCCCAACGACTCGAAAAAACTGGCCGACCTGTTCGGGCTGGATGTAAACCAGGACGGCTTCTTTCAGGAGGCTGATTCCAAGTGGCGCCCGGTAGACTTCATAAAGGAAGGGATCTTCATGGCCGGCATTGCCCATTCACCCAGAAACATTACCGAGTCCATTGCCACGGCCGAGGCCGCAGCGCAGCGTGCTCTTAGAATATTAGGCAGTGAGCAGTTGGCCGCAGGCAGCATCGTGGCCGAGGTACATCACGCCATCTGCTCGCTCTGTGAGCTATGTATCGATAACTGCCCATACGGAGCCAGGATGTACGATGAAGA
>JAFDIX010000056.1 GCA_019307805.1 Deltaproteobacteria bacterium
GGGAAAGCTTGATGCAAGCCGTCTCGTCACCCACAGACTCCCTTTGGAGAAGTTCATGGAGGGTCTGGATATCTTTGTCAACAGGAAAGAAGGGTGTATACGGGTTGTCATGAATCCGTAAAAAAAGCTTTCAGCCTTCAGCTTAAACCATTGTTATTGGCTTTTTTTGCTGATCCCGCTTTCAGCGGGACTGACAGCTGATAGCGCGAATCCGGAAAAGGCTGTTTCCGGATTCGCATTAGGCGAGTTCCCCGGTATCGGGGAAACGTCGGTGCATTCGGGTTGCCGCCTGCCTATCCCTGCGCATCTGTGTGAAGTCCTGTGCAGTCCCAAAAACCAGGGCCTCGGTGGGGCAGTTCTGGGCACAGACCGGCATGAGCCCCTGGTCAATGCGATCATGGCACAGATTGCAGGCCTGTGCCACACCGAGTTCGGGATTGAACTGGGCCGCCCCGAAGGGGCAGGCTTGCACGCACTCTTCGCAACCTGTGCACGTGTCCTCATCAAAAAGCACAATACCGTCAGCCCTTTTGGATATGGCGTCCACCGGACAGGCCTTCATGCAGGCCGGATTCTCGCAGTGGCGGCAATGCATGGGAACGAAATCCATGAAGAGCTTGCCCCCTATCTCGTGGGGCCCAACACGTACGACGCTCATCCACTTGGTCTCCACGGGCAGATTATGTTCCTGCTTGCAGGCCGTTTCGCATGCCCTGCACCCGGTGCAGAGGTCAATGTCGCTCAGTAGGGTCATTTTCTTCATGGCTCAATCCTCCTCCTTATAGACCTTGCACAGGACGCCCCGCAGTGTTGAAGCGCCCGAAATGGGACCATAGGGCCCGTCATTGGTGAGTACCATGTTGATACTCGACTGAAAACAGCCGTGGTCCGGGTCATCATTTTCCGGGAACCACCAGTGGGAAGGGGCATGGACCACATCCCTGCCCACCATGCGGGTCAACCGGACGGGCATCTTGACACGGTCCTCGGTCACCGGTGTCTCGATCCATGCCCAGTCTCCTTCCTCAAGGCCCTGCGCTTCTGCCGTCTCCGGGTGGATGTCCAGGTAGGGCATGGGCTCCAGCTCCCGCAGCCAGGGTATCTGGCGATTATTGGAGTGAAAAAATGCAATATGCCGTGAACCGGTGATCAGGTTGAGGGGGTATTCCCCCACCAACTGGGGTGTTTCCAGGGGTGTTACCGCGTTTTCGACATAATAGGGCAAAGGATCGTAGCCGTGTTTCTCAAGGGTTGAAGCGTAGAGTTCCACTTTTCCCGACGGCGTGTCAAAACCCTCGGTTTCATAGCGTTTGTAGACCACTTCCCCCTGGATGTAGCCTATCTCCTTGAACTCCTCAAAGGTGATTCCCATGCCCTCCAGCTGGAAGTCATGGAATTCCTGGGGCGTCTTCCATCCGTGGGGGACCTCCATTCCCATTCGCCGGATGATCTCCAGGTCTATCATCGCGTCGTCCATGGTCTCACCCTGGGGTTCCACCACCTTTTGGCGGGATGCGATGAAGTCCATCTCCCCCATGTTGTAGAAGACCTCCCCGATGCCGTCCTTCTCCAGCCACATGGTCGGGGGAAGGATGATGTCGCACAGCTCCATGGTGGGGGTCATGAAGAAGTCCGAACCGACAGTGAATTCCAGGGCCAGGATCGAATCATAGACCTCACGCTGGCCCTCCAGACAGACGGCCATGTCGTTCAGGAACCAGTTGGATTTGACAGGGTAGGGCTCCCCGGTAAGAATCGCATGCACCACACCCGGCGGATGGGCGCAGCTGATGGCAAGGGAGTCCGCGCCTGAGAAGAGGGGGTAGTCCTGGGCCCCGATGCGGGTATCTTCAATTTCAGCCGGCAGGCGAAGTTCATCCCGGGAGTCCATGATAGCGAAGACCCCCTTGAATCCCTTGGGTTTATTGTCCTTGCTGACATGTCCGCCCGGAACATCGAGGCTGCCGCAGATGGCGAGCAAAACGGAAATGGCCCGATTCGTCTGCACGCAATTCATGTTCTGCTGGACCCCCATGCGGCCGTGGTGCACGCATGGGGTGTATTTGGCCGACCACCGGGCTGCCGTGAGAATATCGTCCTCCGGGAGCCCTGTAATCTTGGCAACCCTGTCCACCGGGTATTCCTGGGCCCTCACCCGCAGTTCGTCAAAACCGAGACACCAGTTTTCCACAAAGTCTTTGTCAAAGATGCCTTCCTGAATGATGATGTTCACCATGCCCATGGCCAGGGCATCGTCCGTGCCGGGACGTACCGGCAGGTACAGGTGTGCCTTGGATGCTATCTCCGAGAATCTCGGGTCAATCACGACCAGTTTGGCACCCCGCTTCAGACCGATCATCACGTCCCGGGCACGGGTGGGGTGGGACGCCACCGGGTTTCCTCCCCAGAGAAAAATGCCTTTGCTGTTCCTGTAATCAAGCCCTTCCTCGCTGGTGGAATAGTTGCCAAAGGTGACCCGGTTTGCGATCAGCAGGGGATGGTAGCAGTAGTGGGCATCGGAATGCCAGTGGGTGGGGCTCCCCATACCCTGCAGCCAGGCCTGCTTGGACCAGGCACAGGACTGGTGGGCCGCATCACCCCATGACCATCCAATGGCCTGGGGGCCGTACTTTTCCCGAATCTCGTTAAACCGTGAGGCCGTGAAATCGAGGGCTTCGTCCCATGAGACACGGCGCCACTTACCTTCACCACGTTTTCCTTCCTGCTTAATAGGATAGAGGATACGGTCCGGGTGGTAGAGGAACTGGGTTGCACTGAGCCCTTTGGGGCAGAGGGATCCCTGGTTCATGGGATGGTTGGGGTCCCCCTCGATTTTTACAACCCGCTCGTTTTCCACATGGGCCAAAACACCGCAGTCGCAGTGGCAACCCTGGCATATGGTCCTGACTACTCGCTTGTTGCCTGTTTTCTCTGCCATGATGCTACTATCTCCTTTCGCAAAGAGTTAATGTTAGTGCGGCTTATTGGGATAAATAGCAGTAATTTTTAGGTGGCGGAGAGGGTGGGATTCGAACCCACGTGCCCCGCTCTTAACGGGACAAGTCGATTTCGAGTCGACCCCGTTACGACCACTTCGGTACCTCTCCGCGTGTTCCTTTTCTGTCGCCGGCGGGTTTTGAAAAAATCCTGCAGGAGCTTGACACAGGTCTCTTCCATGAATCCGGGCACCACTTCTATCTGATGGTTGAGCTTTTCGTCCTGTGCCAGATTATAACGGGAAACTGCGGCACCTGTTTTTGGATCAAAGGCGCCAAACACCAGGCGCTTGATTCTTGCATTGATGGCGGCACCCATACACATAGGGCAGGGTTCTTTGGTTACAACGAGGGTGGTTCCGGGGAGCCTGTAATTTTCCTGGTATGCGCCCCCTCTCCTCAAGGCCAGAATCTCAGCATGGGCGGTAGGATCATGCAGGGTGATGGGCAAGTTATGGGTCCTGGCCACAATGATACCCCGGGGATCGGCCAGCACGGCGCCCACCGGAACCTCTCCCTTTGCAAGGCCCTTTTCCGCCTCTCTCAGTGCCTCTTTCATCAAATAAATAAGGTCTTCAGACATCCCGGCTATTTCTAGCAACTCAGCCATGTACCGTCAACCGATAGTTTTGCCCGTTGCACAACTTTTCCATGGGTCCAGGCCCCTCTCAGGCGAGACAGACTACCGGCCCAAGTTTCCATTGAAGCTGTCTTTTTGGTATAATAATATGTTAAGATTTGAGCCCAATTGAATAGTGCAGATTGAATGATAAGATCGGGGTGCAAGGACGCATGGCCTGGCATACATTAAAGAGCAGGCAGGAAATCGTGAATATTTTGGACCACGTCATGGGCAAGGGCGTGCCGATCACCCTCCGCATCGAGGGGAAAGAAAAGTCATTTCAATCAAAAATCATCAAGATCGATCATGAGGCTGCCGGCAGGGAGATCGGAGGCGCCCCCCAATTGATCGTCGAGAAGCTGGTTCCGGATGATGGCAACGCACTCATTCAGTCCTTTCCCGGGGTGGTCGTAGAATTTTCCGTCAACCATGGCCTGTACAGGTGTTCCATAAACTGTACCGGCTCAAGCAGTGAATATCCCTATTTTGGCTTTATCCTCAGCTTTCCCGAAACCATGGAGATTGATGAGAAACGAAAAGCGCGCAGGGTCCTCTATGACATGCCTGAGATGGTCTCCGTAGAATTCACTGTGGACAAGGGGCCGGCCAAGGGCAAGATGTATGAGTTAGGCGTTATTGACTGTTCGAGGCACGGTCTTGGGATACTGATTAGGGAAAAGGACTTTGACCTCCTTGAAAGTGTGGACCCGGGGGATGAGCTGCGAAATATCATTTTCTATGCTACTTGGGCCAGGATCAGGGTTGACGGTATTGTGAGACACAAGACGAAAATTGCGGATGGCAAATACAGGGGATGTTACATCCTGGGCATTGAATCACGGGATATCATAGAGAGTTGTCATGCCAAAAACCCATAGGAAAAGGCGTTTTTCCGGGGCACGGGGTGAAGACAGGGATAGAATCTGGTCTGATGAGGGGACGGTAAAAGAACAGGCCATACGAAAAGAGAAGGAAAAGGCCCGCCACTTGAGACAATCGGCCTGGTGGATGCGGAAAACCAGCACCGGGCAATGCCATTATTGTGGTAAAAAGGTGGACAGGGAGAATCTCACCATGGATCATGTGGTGCCCCTCAGCCGTGGCGGGAAGAGCAGCAAGGGGAATATCGTCCCTGCGTGCAAGGAGTGCAATAACAAAAAGAAATACCTCTTGCCGATTGAATGGCAGGAGTACCTGCAATCCCTTTCCGACCATTCATAAAACCTAGAGGACGTTTCCTGATTTCCTGACTCTGACCATGGTCCCGATGATTTCACCCGACTCCTTTTCCAGGTAGTCCGAAGCGCGCCCCAGGTTCACGGCTATTTCAAGCAATTGGGAGCTGTTGATGAGGGCAAGAGGCTCCCCCTCCTCCACATCTACAAAAATAAAACCAAACTTTTTGACTGTCAGGTTCCCGATTTCGATGACCGGTGGGGCCGATGAGAGGTATTCCTCAAATTCCTGCTGATGAATGTTCGTGATCAAATTTCCGAAATTATCCACCCGAATAATCTCGCCATAGAGGACGCCTTCCTTTTCCCGGGCCACAGGAATGGCGATCGCAACGGGATCCTCAATGGGGCTGCCCAGGGATTCCAAAGTCACTCCAAGGGTAAGATGGGCAGAGACAGGGGCAAAGACTTCCCTTCCGTGAAAGGTGTAGCTCACCACGGGCAGGAAGTATCGGTCTTCTGTGAGATGCATTACCTTTGAGATATCGTGTTCCTGAAGGATGGGCCAGAAGATGCCGTTATCGGGTCCTACGAAGAAATGATTGTCCACTTCAACGGCAATGAGACGTCGGTCACTGCCCACACTGGGGTCGACGACCGCCACATGAACGGTCCCCGGCGGAAAGTAGGGGTAGGTCTCGCGAATAAGGAGCGCTCCCTGAAAGATGGACCCGGCGCTTACCTGATGACTGATATCGATGACCTTTGCCTCGGGATTGATGGAGAGGATGACCCCCTTGATCATGGCCACATAGGGATCACGCAGTCCAAAATCCGTCATAAGGGTTATAATTCCAGAGGGCTTCATGGCCAATCTCCCATCACCGAAGGCCGGAAACAAACCTCCGCAGGGCAAGTTCGAGTTCCGTAGCCTTTTGGGGTTCCTTTTCAATCAGGTTATTCTTTTCCTCAGGGTCCGATTTCAGGTTGTAGAGTTCGTTGGATTTGCCTTTTCGGAGATCCAGAATGTAGCTCCATTCGTGATCGCTGACTCTCCATGTTTGCTTGAAATATCCCATGTATGCATAATCCCGAATGGTTTCTTCATCCCCTGCCATCATCGGCAGGAGGCTCTTTCCATGGATGCGGGGCGGTTGACGCACATTCAAGAAGTCCAGAACGGTTGGGAAGATCTCCGTGGTTTCCACCATGGCATCAAAGCGTTTTCCGGCTCCCAGACCTTTCGGGTGACGGATGATCAGGGGAATATGAACCAGTTCCTCATAGAGCCCGGGTTCGGCTTTTTTGATGATACCGTGTTCGCCAAAGGGGGCGCCGTGGTCCGTGGTAAAGATGATCAATGAGTTGTCATAGAGACCCATCTCCTTGAGCCTGTCCAGGAGGACGCCGATCCAATGATCGCAAAGGGTGACCTTGCCGGCATAGAGCATCTTGATATGATGGAGTTCCTCCGGCGTGAGATAGCCGTCTACTTTTCCGGGGATGGGATGAATGATGTCCTGGCCCTTGTAATCGGGGTCCGTGTACATCCGGTTATATGGGGAAGGCGGGTCCCAGGGCTCGTGGGGGTCGAAGCAGTCCAGCCACAGAAAGAGATTGTCCTTCTTCTTCTGTGACTCCAACCAGTTTATCCCTTCGGACAAAACTTTTGCGACAAAGGTATCTTCTTCCCCTTCCCAGTCATGGACATTACGCAGGTACTGGGTGAGTTGTGCCTTTACCGCCTTATCTTTTCCATCGCCTTTGTAGTACTTGTCGATATCCACTTCAATGGATTCGTCAATGATGTGGGGGTCGCCCTCGTGGCCGCGAATATGTTTTGTGTAGTCAAAACCTCGTTCAAAGGCCATAGAGGGTTTGTGAAGATGAAGAACATCGGTGATCATGGCGGAGTTAACACCCTTGTTCCAAAGGACCTCTGCCAGGAGAACGTCTGTAGGCTCGAGGCGCTGCCACCCCCGGAAGGGAAAGGTAAAACGGCCGGTAAAAAAGGTCGTTCGTGTGGGAACCGTTGGAAGGCCTTCGGAGTAACACCAGTCAAAGACGGCGCTTTCCGATGCCAGTTTGTCCAGGTTGGGGGTCTTGATCCAGTCATTGCCGTAACACCCCAGATAGTCCCATCTCCAGGTATCATTGATGATCATAATAACATTCATAATTCAGCTCCTCCATGGCTAGCGATTGATAGCCGTCATATTTTCGAGCGCGGTCGGTGCGATCTCCATCATCTGGTCCATCAGCTTTTGATTCATTTCCTTGTCAAAAGCGTCACCGGGGTTTTCCGCCCCATTCAGAATTTGATTAAGTTTTGCTGCTTCCGGTTCATTAAAAGCCAGATTATAGGTGGCCCCTGTATCCTCCCAGTGGATGGTCTCTTCAATATCGTCGGAAGGTTCTTCCTCCAGGGACGGGCCGATGATGTAGACCATCTGTGATTTCAACTCCTCCAGGAAATCCTCATCATAAAATCCGCTCTCATTTTGCGCATAGTTGAGGACCCTGTAAATATCGACGATTTCATCCGTCTCAAATTCTATGGCAAACTCCCTCAGGGAAATTCCGCAGGCAGCGGTTTCTTTTACTTCCATAGCTCTCCTCCTTACCGTTTTGTGGATGTTATGAGACACAAATGCGCCCATCGAGATAGGGGCGAAATATTGACTCAAGATTATATTAATGCTAATTGAGATCCATTAGTCAAATCAATTATATTTATAAAATTATCGATAGTTTCAATGTGCTGAGCATCCTTTCCATATGCACGGGCATAGACAATCGTGCCCCCGGGCTGCGGGGTTGCTCATCATTATTCGGAGGCCGTCATGATTGATGAAATGGGAGGGGATTTTTTACAGTGGCTGCGCGGATTTTATTACGTGGCGAAAAGGGGGAGTGTCACCCTTGCGGCATCGGAGATGATGCGCAATCAGCCAACCATCAGCCACCAGATAAAATGTCTTGAGAATGAATTCAGCGTCATCCTCTTTGACAGATCACGGGGCAAAATGGAGCTGACCCCGGAGGGGAAGGTCTTCCTTGAAAAAGCGATTTCTCTCTTTGAGGTCATCAAGGAGATGAAAAGCGAAATTGGTGAGGCCCAGCTGGAGCCCAGAGGGAACGTTACTATCGCCACAACACACGCCATTATCCACTACTTCCTGCCCTCATACATTGTCGGTTTTCGAAACCAGTACCCCAAAGTGGGTTTCGAGATGGAGGGAGGGGGATTGCAGATGATTCTGGAACGGCTTGAATCGGCCGAGGCGGATTTCGGCATTGCCAACCTGGATGAAGTGCCTGATACCCTGGCCTATTATGGGCTGTTCGAGACAAAGCTCATGTTCATCGCCCAGAAGGATACGCCTCTCTTCAAGGGAAAGCGACCCACCCTGAAGCAGATCTCGGAAGTCCCTTTTATTTTCTTTCCCCATTCGAGCACAATCACCCCCCTCATAGAAAAGACTTTTGCAGAGAGTGATCTTAAACTCAATGTGGTCCTGGTTCTCAATAATTTCGAAGATGTCAAAAAATACGTGAGGCTTGGCATGGGGGTGTCCATCCTGGATGACTATACCCTGAACGATGAGGATTATGAAAAAATGGATATTTTCCCCATGGGGCGGTTTTTCAGCCAAAGAAAATACGGACTCATTATCCGCAAGAAACGGTACCTCTCTCCAACGGTGAAGGGATTTATCAAAAGTATTAAGCCGGATCTTCAGTTCAAGTGAATCTCCCAGTGGCCCCGCTGAAACGGAATCTACGCCAGAGGCGCACGAGTCCATTTCACTCCGACTTGCCACGGGGAGATTCACTATTGATTGATTCGATTGTCGTGGGAATATAATCAATTTGAATAATATCTTGTGCTTCTCTAGTATGGTTCGGTGTCAGCTATTCCCTTGGTAACAAAATCAGCGGAGAAGGACTTTCCCAACCACACGGGCAGGAGGAAAAGAGATGAACGAACTCAGCGACCATGAACGGGCACTTATGGAAAAAATGACCCCTGATCACAGGCTACTCATGGACAAATTATCCCCAAGGGAAAGGCAGTCCATGGATCAGCACGTCACCCCGGAGAATATCGGCGTTATAGAATCCTGGATCGGCACGGATGAAAAAATTGAAGCGATGCTTTTCTGGGACAAGGGCGAAAAATTTGATGATGGGGAATGGCAGGGATTGAAGCCCCTGGATGAAAGCACAAGCGCACTCTATGAAAAGGCCAAATCGCGTTACAGTGACCTGAGAAGAGAGGCGGTGGAGTGCCAAAGACGTTCCGACCTCACCCTGTACAGCCAGTTCAATCCGGGGCTCCTTTTTACAGGACTCGTCGGTGCGGTTCGCTGCGATGAAAGCGGGCGGGAAGAGGAAGGCGGGGCATACTTCAAGGGCATTGAATGGCGGTGCATCGGCAGCGTTGAAGAAAATATTAACAGCATTACCATCTATCCACTGGATTCAGGCGAATATGAGGTACACTTCGGCACCCGGATGCAGGATAGGGCCCAGGGAATCTGGGTATATACCGGCGACTCCCACAGCCTGCTGCAATTGGCCCAGATAAGCGAGAAATCTATTCCAAAGTACGGTTTCCAAACCGCGGTAAAGGATCAGGCGGGAAAGGCATTATCCCTGGACCCCAAGGCCATTAGAAAGGCGGCCATGGGAGAAGGGGCGAAGCTTGAATATGGCGATGAGTTGAAGCTCTATGCCTCCATTACGGTCGAGAATGTGGATAAAGCCCTGGAGGCCGCAGAAAATCTCTGCCACCGGTTTTACGAACGATTTGGTCTGGAGACGGAATGTTACAAGATCGGCAAGAAATACGGGAACTTCTTTATCATGCGGGAGGAGAATTTTGACCAGTTTCTCCCGGATTCACCGGTCAAGGAAAAAGGTCTGGTATTGCTCTCAGCCACGCTGGTATGCAGGCGGTGCAGGCGGGAAATGGATGAATTCCGTGATCTCGCAAAAATCTATCCCCATATCAAAGCAGTCGTCGTGAATCTCAGTTCTCCCCAGTTCAAATTCTATGAAAGGGTCTTTGGAGATATGGGGGGAGGAGACGTGGACAATTTTCGGAAGACTGCTGCCGGGGTGACGCCCTTTATTATTATTTACATAGCCGATGAGCACGGTGTGCTCCAATTTAAGGAATATATATCCACGGGAAAGGCGGAAAACACACCGTCCATCCGGGAAAACCTGCCAAGGTTCGAGAAGTACTTTAAATAATAGGCTCCTCACAAGAATTTGTGGGTCAATAGGGAGACTTTGAGAACACAACAGATTGAAATCACATCCGGTTTCGATGAAAAGACGGTGCCCTCCCGCCAGTCACTCCGAAAAGACATCGCAATTCTCCCACTGCTGGCGGCTCACCCAAAACTGCTGGACTCTTGAGGGGCATTGCTATATAGATTTTGCTCATCTTCAAAAAGAGTCGGAAATTCGGGATGCAAGGATTTAAGTCAAATAGATAAAACTGTAAAACATTCAATATTGTAACTACTCAGGTTCAAAGTTCCATGGTTCACGCCTGCCCTGGCGCGACTTGATATGCATTTTTGAAATGATCGCACTGAATTCTACGCCAGGAGTTTCTACGCAACGAGAGAGGAAAGCCAGGTCTGGGCCAGGGGTTCAGC
>JAFDIX010000448.1 GCA_019307805.1 Deltaproteobacteria bacterium
GGGCCTTTTACGCCTTTCCCAATATCAGTGAAATCCCCATGGGTGCAGAGGATTTTGCCGACTATCTGCTGGAGAAGGCGGGTGTGGCCGTGCTTCCCGGTTCGGCATTCGGGGTCCATGCTGCAAAGCACCTGCGGTTGTGCTTCGCCAATAGTGTGGAGAACCTGGAAAAGGCCGTGGAGCGCATCAGTAAGGCGGTGGCGGAAATCACGGGGTAGAAGCCGGGAGCGGTTTGCGGCATTCGGGCAAGAAAAGCCGGCCCTCAAGCAAAACACGCTGTTAAAGAAATTTATGGGGCACGACACTAGGTGAGGTAGGCTTTCGGATTTCCCAGCAGTTTCAGTTCATCCATCCATATTTTCAGGAGGTCCAGCCGGAGTTTGTCATCGGTGTGGGGCAGTTTTCCTGAGCTGAGAGCCGGTACCAGCCAGTCAAGGGCAACGCGCACATCTTCCACCGTTACCGTGATCCCCCGGGATGCGAGGATATCATCACGGTATTTCAATGTGGATTTGATCAGCAGGGAGAAGACCCTGCGAACCTCGTCGGTGGCCAGACCGGCGTCCCCGGCCACTGACAAAAAAAGCTTTTCTATATCATTTTTTTCCATATCTCATCCCTTCGATTGTACCAGCCGGACAAAATACCCCTGATCCACCATTAACGGGATCTGCGATGGGCGGGGATCCTTTACTCCCCAGTCTGATCCTGGGGACCCCGGTCAAGTCTGTTCAGAAAATCCCTGAACCAGGGAGGGTTCCAGATGAATATATAGATCAGAAAGAGGGCCGTCAACGGTAAGAAGACCACGCCGAGGTCAATGATGAGCACCCCGGCACAAAGCAAGACTCTTTTCCACATGGCCATGAGTTGCCTCCGGTGCCTAAAAAGGCGAAAAAATTGGGAAAATTCAAATTTATCCTTGACAAAAACAGAGCGTTCAATTATTGAACATTGTAGTGTTCAAAAAATGAACATTTTCCATTCCATGAAAACAGATTTTACATAAAAATTGATGAATACTGACTTATATGGATAAAGAAGACCTCCATATGCTCCGGCTCATGGGAGAAATTGACCGGGACGGGAACCACAGCCAGAGAGAACTTTCCAGCAAGCTCAACCTTTCCCTGGGTCTGGTCAACACCTTCCTGAAACGGCTGGTCAACAAAGGGTATTTCAAGATGACCACCATGCCTCGGAACCGGGTAAAATACTTCCTCACGCCCGAAGGCCTGGCTCGGAAGAGCCGTCTTACCGCCGAGTATCTTCGCTACTCCGTCAGTTTATACCGGGATATCAAGACGCTCCTCCTCAATAAATATCAGGAAATGAAACAAAAAGAAGTCAAAAAGATACTCTTTTTCGGGGCCGGTGAGGAGGCTGAACTGGCCTACCTGTATTTGCAGCTCACCGACATTCAACTGGTCGGGGTGGTTGCCGAGACACCGAGTCGCACGAGATTTTTTGATTTCCCGGTGGCAGGCCCGGACCGTCTCAAGGAAATGGATTGGGATATGATCCTCCTGACCAGGCTGGATGATACGGAAAAGGACCGGGCATATCTTCTGGAAAAAAAGATTCCCACAGAAAGGATAGCAACCATATGATTCCGGAGGATTTTCACTGGTATGCCATCCACACGCGAAGCCATTTCGAACAAAAGGTTTATGACGGGCTCCGGGGGAAATCCATCGAGGCCTTTCTTCCCAGGATCCAGATGTTGAGCCGTCGAAAGGACAGGCGAAAAAAGATTCTGGTTCCTATGCTCCCGGGCTATATCTTCGTTCATATGGACGGGGATCCGGAGCATTACTGGGATATCATCAAGACAGTTGGGGTGGTGCGCATGATAGGTTTTGAAGGCAAGCCCGTACCGGCCAATGATGAAGAGGTCAAAGCCCTGATGATTCTGGATGGGACCGATCGTACGGTGCACAACAAGGCCTATATGAAGCGGGGGGACAGGGTCATGATCATGGAGGGTCCCCTCAAGGGCCTGGTGGGGTTGTACCTTCGCCACAAGGGGCAGTCGGACAAGGTCGTGGTATCGGTGGAGCTTCTGAAGCGTTCCCTGGCCGTTGAAATTGAAGACTGGGCCCTGGAAAAAACAACTTAGCTTTGTAGTGGGTACCCCGAAGGGGCGCCCCCAGAGAAACGACAATAATAGAAGTAATTACAGCGCGTTAGCCTCTTCGGGAGTGTGGAACTGAAGGGGCGGAGCTGTGTAAAGAAACGACAACCCGGGAGAATGACATGAAGGCACTTATTACAGGGGGCGCAGGTTTCATCGGATCTCATCTCGCAGAGCGGCTCATTGCGTTGGGCCATGAGGTCTTTATCATCGATAACCTCTGGACAGGCAGGCTGGAGAATCTGACAAAGATCCAGAACGATAAAAGGCTGCACCTGGTGGTGGATACCATACTCAACGAGTCCGTGATGAATGAACTGACTTTCAAGGTGGACCATATCTACCATTTGGCCGCTGCCGTCGGGGTCATGAACATTATGGACAATCCCGTGGCGACACTGGAAATCAACGTCAAGGGGACCGAGACGGTGTTGAGACTGGCCAACCGTTTCAAGAAAAAGGTCCTGATCGCATCCACCTCTGAGATTTACGGCAAACACCTGGAACACTCCCTCAAGGAGGATGATAACCGGGTCATGGGGACGGTCAAAAAGAGACGCTGGGCCTATGCCTGCTCCAAGACCCTGGATGAATTCCTGGCCCTGGCCTATTACGATGAAAAGAAACTACCCGTGGTCGTGGCCCGCCTGTTCAACACGGTGGGACCGAGGCAATCGGGAAGATACGGCATGGTCATGCCCATTTTTGTGCAGCGTGCACTCCTGGGCAAGCCCATTGTGGTGTATGGGGACGGGACCCAGACCCGAAGCTTTGGGCACGTCAAGGATGTGATCGAAGGGCTGATCAAACTCATGGAAGAACCCCGGGCCGAAGGGGATGTCTTCAATGTGGGAAACGATGAGGAGGTCAGTATCCAGGCACTGGCCGAGAAGGTGAAGGAAATGACCAACAGTGCCTCGGAGATTGAACACCTGTCCTATGAAAAGGCCTATGGTCCCGGTTTCGAAGACATGGAGCGGCGATGTCCCAATCTCGAAAAGATCAAGGCCCTGATCGGTTACGTGCCTACCTATAACCTGGAAGACATCATCCAGAGTGTCATCGACTATTTCAAGGAATAAATCTTCCTGTGGCCTTGCTGAAACGAGATCCCTGCCGAGGCAGGCAAGTTCGCTTTGCTAGGAATTGCCACGGGAAGATTTATACACGGAAAATGCCCTGCATTTTCCGAATGCAAGGGAGAGTGTATTATGCTTAATGGGAAAAATATCTTGATTACCGGTGGTACGGGTTCCTTTGGTAAGAAATTTGTTCAAATTGTGCTGGAGAAGTACCGGCCCGAAAAACTCATTATCTTCAGCAGGGACGAACTCAAGCAGTTTGAGATGTCCCAGCGCTGGAGTATGCGGAAGTACCCCTGTATTCGCTATTTTCTCGGCGATGTCCGGGACAGGGAAAGGCTGAATCGCGCCTTTTACGGCATGGATTACGTGATTCATGCAGCCGCGCTCAAGCAGGTTCCGGCTGCGGAATACAATCCCGCAGAGGCCATCAAGACCAACATCCTGGGGGCCATGAATATCATTGATGCGGCATTGAAGAACAACGTGAAAAAAGTCATTGCCCTGTCCACGGACAAGGCGCGCAGACAAGCTGTTCTCAGCAGCCAAGGTCTACCGGGGTTTTGACCGGGACACGATATTTTCCATCGTCCGGTACGGGAATGTGCTGGGCAGCCGGGGATCGGTGGTCCCCTTTTTCAAGGAACGTGCAAAGACGGGGGTGCTTCCTATCACGGACCCGGAAATGACAAGGTTCTGGATCACCCTGGACCAGGGCGTCCATTTCGTGTTGAAGGTCCTGGAACTGGCAAGGGGCGGGGAGATCTTTGTTCCTAAAATTCCCAGCATGAAGATCACAGACCTGGCCCAGGCCATCGCCCCGGAGTGCTCCAGAAGATGAAGGCCGCAATGCCATCGAATACCAGGATTGCTTTGTTGTCCGGCAAACCCAGATACCCGAGAAAGAGGACTTGCACGTGGGTAACGGAGGTACTGCGTGCCCCAGGGGATTTCAATATACCTCCGATAACAACCAGGAAATGCTCACCATTGAAGAACTGCAGGACCTCCTGGAGACCATTGCCGACGACTACCGCATTGAAACGTCGCGTTGGTCCATGGACGATGTGCCCCAATAATGGACCCGGACAGCCCCATTGCTGAAGATAAATTTATGGCTCAAGAGAAAAAGCGCATGATGATCACCGGGGTGAGCGGCCTGCTGGGGAACAACCTGGCATATTACTTCAAAGGCAGGTACGACATCCTCGGTCTGTACAATGCCCACCCGGTTCGCATTCAGGGGGCAGGGGCTGAGAGATGCGATCTCCTGGACGGCAAGAGCGTTGGGGAACGTATTATTGAATACGCACCACACATACTCATCCACTGCGCCTCCCTGACCGACATTGATGAATGCGAACGCAACAAGGCGCTTGCCCGTAAAATCCACGTCTCTGCCACAAGGGATATCGTAGAGGCCCTTCAGGACAGGGACATAAAGCTTATCTATATATCGACCGATGC
>JAFDIX010000449.1 GCA_019307805.1 Deltaproteobacteria bacterium
GACATAAGCCCTATCCTGATGACAGGTATCCCGGAGTCTTCCAATTCAACACAGCTTCGCTTGCAAATATTGAGGGTTTCATCAAGACCCCAAGGGGTATAACGTTTCTCTTCATATCTGCGTGCCAGTTCCGTCCCGCGGATAACGATGGTCGGGTACAACCGGACCATATCCGGGGCGAGGTCTTTAACCGTCTCCACGGTCTTCAAAAATGTTTCTTCCGAATCGCCCGGAAGCCCCGGCATGAGTTGAATGCCCACCTTGAAGCCACATTCCCCGAGCAATTTTACGCTCTCCACAGTATCCCGGGCAGAATGGCCCCGCCGGGAAAGGGCGAGGACCCCGTCATCCATGGACTGGACCCCCAGTTCAACGGTGGAAACACCGCACCTTTTCATCAGATCCAGGCGTTGCCGGTCCAGGGCATCCGGTCTGGTGGAAACCCTGATGGATGCAAAAAGCCCCTTTTCGAGAAAGGGCCTGACAGCCCCCAGAAGTGCCGACATCCTCTCCACCGGCAGCCCGGTGAAGGTGCCCCCGTAAAATGCCACTTCAGGGCGCCGACCCGGATCAAACCTGTCTGACTGAAGAGCCGTCTCAAGTGTCTTTGTAACGGCCTCCGGTGTCGTCACCAGGTTTGATTGGGAAGTTATTTTCTCCTGCTGGCAAAAAACACAACGGTGGGGACATCCCTGAAAGGTAATGAAAATGGGAACGATCAGATGTCTTCCTGCTTGTTCTTCAGACAAAAAAACGCCTCCCGTGCGGCTCGCTGTTCAGCCTCTTTCTTGCTCTTCCCTTCACCTCCTGCGATGATCCTGCCCTCCAGGTGCAGGGAAACCCGAAATGTCCTGTCGTGGGCAGGACCCCTTTCTTCCACAAGGCGGTATTCCGGCCTTTGTTTGTATTTCTCCTGGGTATGCTCCTGGAGAATGCTCTTGAAATCATTCATGGCCCCGCCTGAATTAATTTTCTCAATCAGGGGCATAAACAGCCCATGAATGATCTCCTTGGTCCTTTCAAAGCCCGCATCCAGATAAAGTGCCCCCAGAAGGGCCTCCATGGTATTGGCAAGAATGGATGGCTTTTTCCTCCCCTGGGTAAGCTCTTCCCCTCTCCCCAGAAACATATAACTCCCCAGTTCCAGCTCTCTGGCCACCCGGCAGAGCCCCCCTTCATTCACAACGGATGCCCTGTATTTGGACAGTTCCCCCTCATCGATATCTTCAAATAGATCCATCAGGATATGGCTTATGGCCAGGTCAAGGACAGCATCTCCAAGGAATTCCAGCCTCTCATTATTCCCCAGGTCCCCCTTGTCCCGCTCGTTCACATAGGAGGCATGTCGAAAGGCCTTCTCAAGGATTCCCTCCCGCTTGAAACGGTATCCGAGTTTTCTATTCAATGTGCTAAAATTGCTGCTTTTTGCCTTTGCAGAAGCCATGTTTACCCAAAACCTTTCTTTCGGTCCCCCATCAAAATCCAGGGCCGAGGCCTATGAGTGCCTTACTAAAGACTATAGGAACCCATCACTTGTGAAGTCAATGAAAAACCTGTCCAAAATTTTTCTTTGCCTTCTGAAGTGAATTATGATAGATTTCATGCTTTTTTCTGCAAGGATCACTGGAATTGCAATGAAAAAGAAAATTATCCTCAAATCCAAGGACATCCGTAAGGACATTCAAAAGATTGCCGAGGAAATCATTGGCAACAACACGTCCATGGAAGACGTGGTCCTGGTCGGAATAAGAACCGGGGGAGCCTATCTCGCAACAAGGCTGCAGGAGTCCATCGGCCGCCTTAAATCCCCCAAACCGCCCACCGGTGTTCTGGACATCACCCTTTATCGTGACGATTGGACAAGAATCGGGCCGACCCCCCATGTCGGCAAAACAGAACTCCCTTTTTCCATTGATGATAAAACCGTCGTATTGGTGGATGATGTCCTGTTTACCGGCAGGACCGTTCGCGCCGCCATGGACGCCCTGATCGATTTCGGCCGCCCCAGGAAAATTGAATTGGCCATTCTGGTTGACAGGGGGGACTCTGCAAGAGAAATTCCCATTACGGCCAACTATGTCGGTGGCACCTGGGATACCTCTCCCAACCAAACCATCAACGTCTACCTGAAAGAGGCGGGATTCGAAGATCACGTCACTATTGAGAAGAAGAAGGCGGCCTGAAAGTGGGCAAGAGGAAAACCCGGAAAAAGAGGACGTCCAAGCAGCCCCTCACCCTATCTCCGGAAGAAGAAAAACAACTTCACTCCCTCCTTCAAAACCAGAAGGGCCTTGACCCTTCCGCCATTGTCGAAAGCCTCTCCGGCCCCACCTTTGCCCAGGCTCTGGTGGAAAATCTGCCACTGGATCACCCCGAGGGCCCGGATCTGGTTTTGACTATTGGCGACGCCTTTGACGAGAAGCGCCTAAAAAAAGCAGTAAAAATATGGCTTTTCAAGCGCAAGCAAAAGGGACTGTCCGTCCCCGAGTTACACCCCCGGAGGGAGACGTCCTTTACAATTACACCGTCTGCTGAATCGGATCCTGATGCGTTCCTGGGCCCCATTGACGGCTTTGGGAGCCGTGCGGTTTTTATCAGCATTCCGAAGATACCCCAGGGCATGGATGTAGGGCTGGGCATCGTCAACGATCGAGAGGGAATCCTCGAATTCATCTTCGGCAGATACAGCAAAAAACGAATGCGGGAAGTGAAGGCGCTCTTTTTTGAGCAGACCGGTCTGATGGTGAAAACACCAGTCTCCCATGCAGGCACCATTCTGGAGAAGGCATATGGGCAAAAGGAAGCGGACCTGGATGCCTCGGCCAATGGCTACCGCCAGTTGAGACCGTGGCTCCTGGAGAATGTCGACCTTCTTGAAAGGCCCGCCATATACGGCCACCTGTCTGCGGACAGCATTACAAAAGATATCCTCACGGACTCCCAGATCAAGAAACTTCTCACACACCCGCTCATGCAATCCTGGATCATTGATCCCGACCAAATCGCGCCCATCCTGGAGGAGATCAAGAATGCAAAGGAGAGCCCCATCCTTGTCTCCGAAGAGCAAAAGGACGCCCGTATCAATGAAATCAAGAAAACCGCTCTTTCGGACATCTATTCGGATTCCGAGCGCGCACGCCTCAAGGGCCGACTTGAAGAGATGGCTTATGTCTTTCTGAAATCGGAAGAAGAGGAGTATGCACAGTTCTCATTGGCCGCCGCACTCTCCCTTGATGAGAAGGATTCCATCCTTGTTGTGAACTTATTTCTGATGGCCCTGATGGATCGGACCCTGGATCTCTATGCCCGGGCCACAGCACAGGCGGACCGCCCGGACCCGGAAGAAAAAGCTGAGGAGCCAGGCTCTATTATCATCCCCTAGTTTTATGCCCCCTGAATATTATTAAGCAAAGGACTGGGTCCAAACGGCCCGACTTTGGTTAGCCCCAGAGGGCATTGGACAGAGGACGGACGACAGAGCGCGTAGGGCTGACGACAGCGGACATGACGCACAGAATCGTTCTGCTCCGAATGGCAGAGCCCTTGAACTTTGACCTGACCCGGAGGACAAGGTTTATGCAAACCAAACAATGGAGGATAAAATGCCTGTAACCCTGCGAGTCAAAACAAGTTCCCGCACAGAGATGGTGGATATTACTTCCATGGTTCAGAAGGAGGTGTCCAACAGGGATCTAAAGGACGGGTTGTGCACTGTCTATGTGCCCCAC
>JAFDIX010000450.1 GCA_019307805.1 Deltaproteobacteria bacterium
TGAATCTTCCCCCTTTTCTAAAGGGGGACTGAGGGGGATTTTAATTCGCGCTGGACTTCCGTGCAAGAGCGCTTGACCAAGCCTCAATATCTTTTCCGCCAAGGGGCGGGATTCAATCTTCATCACTCTCCAACCGTGAACCGTGAACCCATGAACCGTGAACCTGTATAGTTACAAAACCCGTTTGTTCAGATAATAGAGAACCGGTACGGTCATCCGGGAGAGCAGAAGTGATGCCACCTCACCGGCCATTAGCGATATGGCAAGGCCCTGGAAGATGGGATCAAAGAGAATGACCGAGGCCGCGACAACGACAGCTGCAGCAGTAAGCATCATTGGGCGGAAGCGGATAGCTCCTGCATCAATGACAGCCTCAGCCAGTGGCATACCCTGTTTGAGACGGATCTCGATGAAATCCACCAGAATAATCGAGTTTCGTACCACAATTCCGGCACCGGCTATGAAACCGATCATGGATGTGGCCGTAAAAAAGGCTCCCATGAGGCCGTGAACCGGAAGGATCCCCACCAGGGAAAAGGGGATGGCGGCCATTATGACCAATGGCGTGCTCAGGGATTGGAACCATCCCACCACAAGAATAAAGATGAGCACCAGAACCACACCAAAGGCAATCCCCAAATCGCGGAACACCTCATAGGTGATGTGCCATTCGCCATCCCATTTCATTGCGAAGCGTTTGTCGCTCTCCGGAATGCGGGCCGTATACTGGGCAATCTTGTATCCTTCCGGCAGGGAGATGGTATCTATTTTCTTATGCATCTCCAGGATCGCATAGACCGGACTTTCCCTGACACCGGCCACATCCCCTGTCACATATACCACCGGCATCAGGTTTTTGTGGTAAATGCTCCGGTCCAGTTCGGTTTGATGGGCGGAGATCAGGTTAGACAGAGGCACCAGGCGGCCTTCAGTTGATGGTATTTTGATAGACTCCAGTCTCTCAATCCCGGCCCGCTCAGACAATGGCAGACGCAGCACAATGGGCACGTCCTCTTTTTCCAGGGGTTGATGCAGCAGGCCGGCCTGTTTCCCCTTCAGGGCGATCTGTAGAGCCAGGTCAATCTGAGCTGCACTGATACCATGGAGAGCTGCCTTCTCCTTGTCCACCAACAGGTCAACCCGCTTCTGCTTATCTTCCATATACCAGTCCACATCCACCACACCGGGCGTCTCTTCAAAAATCTTGAGCACTTCTTTGGCAATTTTACGATTGCGTTCGTAGTCCGGCCCGTAGATCTCTGCAACAAGGGTGGACAGCACGGGTGGTCCTGGAGGGACCTCTGCCACCTTCACGCGGGCATCGTACCTGTCTCCGATGCGCTTGAGGCCAGGCCGCACCCGCTTTGCAATATCATGGCTTTGGGCTTTTCGGTGGTGCTTGTTAACCAGATTCACCTGGATGTCTGCCACGTTGGGACCTCGTCGCAGATAATAATGGCGCACCAGGCCGTTGAAGTTAAAAGGTGCGGCAGTACCTATATAGATCTCATAATCGGTCACCTCATTGACGTTTTTCAGAAAATCACCCATCTCGAGAGCGGCTGCCGATGTCTCCTCCAGTGTGGAAGATTCTGGCATATCAATGATCACCTGAAACTCACTTTTATTGTCAAAAGGCAACATTTTGACCTTGACCCACCCCAAGGCAATGAGGGCACATGCGGCCATAAGCAGAACCACCACCCCTGCCAAAAAGGACCATCGCCAGAGAGGTGATTCAATGAGAGGCGTCATGATCCGGCGATAAAGCCTGATGCTCCAATCCTCCTTCTCTCCGTGCTCTTTACCATCATTCCTTTTGTGCCTTAAAAAGCGCAGGGAAGCCCATGGCGTAACGATAAAGGCCACCAGGAGAGAAAAGACTATGGCAGCCGAGGCGCCAACAGGAATGGGTCGCATGTATGGACCCATAAGACCGCCCACAAAGGCCATGGGCAGGATCGCCGCAATTACGGTAAGGGTTGCAAGGATAGTGGGGTTCCCGACCTCATCCACCGCCTCAATGGCCACCTCTGGAAATGGCCGGTCCCTGTTTTCCGGAAGGCGAAAGTGGCGAACCACATTTTCCACCACGACAATGGCATCATCCACCAGAATACCGATCGAAAAGATAAGGGCAAAGAGGGTGATACGGTTTAAGGTGTACCCGTAAAGATAGAAGACTGTGAGGGTCAGGGCCAGAGTCACCGGAATCGCTAAGGCCACAACGCACGATTCGCGGAAGCCAAGGGCAAGCCATATCAGAAGGGCTACCGAAAAAACAGCGATGAACATGTGAAACAGGAGTTCGTCAGATTTCTCCTTGGCCGTCTCGCCGTAATGGCGAGTAACCGTCATGTGGATATTTTCCGGAATGATCACCCCCCTGCTCTCCTCCACCAGGTGCAAGACTTTTTCAGCCACTGTAACCGCATTAGTGCCCTTTCGTTTGGCAACGGTGAGGGTGACGGCAGGGTAAACGGCATTGTTGACCGTTTTTCCGGTTGTTACCTTTTCCTTACCGGCCGGCCCTGACCCGAAGAACAGATATTGGTCCGGTTCTTCAGGGCCGTCCACAATAGTGGCTATTTCTCTCAAATAGACAGGGCGGTCGCCGTGCACTCCCACCACCACCAGGCCTACTTCATCGGCATCACGCAGAAAACCGCCGGTGTGGACCAGGATTTCACCGTCTATGGAAGGAAAGCTGCCTATCCGGGATTCCTGATTGGCAGCCTGCAGCGCATTCGCAATGCTGCCAGGATCCAGGTGAAAGGCTGCCATGCGAACCGGATCAAGGAGCACCTGGACCTGCCGTCGATACCCTCCGATAATGGTCGTGGTTGAGGCATTGTCCACACGCTTCACCCGATCTTCGACTTCGGCCACCACCCGGCGCAGGACATAATGATCAGTATCTTCTCCCCAGAAGGTCAGGGCAAGGATGGGGACGTCATCAATGTAGCGCGGTTTTATTAGGGGAGGGGAGACACCTTCAGGAATCAGGTCGGAATTGGCCATCAGTTTGGACTGGAGCCGGACGATGGAATCTTCCTCGTCTTCCCCGACACGGAAACGGACCACCACCATGGACATTTCCGGGCTTGAATGGGAATAGATGTACTCCACACCAGGGATCTCCCACAGCAGTTTTTCTATCGGTTTTGTGACACGCTCTTCCACCTCTTTTGGACTTGCACCCTGCATCCGGACGAAGATATCTATCATCGGAACAATGATCTGGGGCTCCTCTTCCCTGGGAAGGGCATATACGGCTGCCAGTCCTAAGAGGATGGATGCTATGATGATGAGGGGAGTCAGCTTGGAGTCTATGAAAGACCGGGCGATCTTACCTGCCGCTCCAATCTCCTGTCTCATGGGGTCACCTCCACCTGGGCACCGTCCTTAAGTTTCGGCGTTGGCTCCACAACGTAACGGTCGCCTTCCTTGAGTCCCGAGATGACTTCAACGGAATCCCCCGAGGCTTTACCGAGACGAATGAGGCGAAAATGTGCTATGCTGTCAGGGTCCACCAGGTAGATGCCGGTGAGTTGTCCACGGGTGATAACGGCCTTTTGAGGTATTAGAAGCCTTTTGGTGCGGCCAATGGGGATTTTTACCCGTGCGAACATGCCGGATCTGACCTTCCTCTCCACGAGCAGGTTGATTTTGACGATAAAAGAGCGGCTTGATGGATCTGCACTGGGCACGATGGTACAGACATT
>JAFDIX010000057.1 GCA_019307805.1 Deltaproteobacteria bacterium
CTGCCCCGACTTTTTCATCAGGCCCTGTAATCGTATACGGCAATACGGATCCAATTGTCTTGATCTGCAAGCCGATAGTTACTTAGACGTCTGTCTTCGTGGGCCGTATTCAGGTCAAACCTTTCCCCCCCCCAAGACTTCCCTCGTTGAGCACCTCGGTCCGGCCACGAGGATTTTCCGCAGTCCCTGTAACAGCAGCCTCAGCCCTTTTTCATTGGTTCAAGGGCGCCTTTGTGCCTGGCCATGTCCATCATAAGTTCAGCACCTTTATCATAGGGGATAACGGCATTCTCCCTTTGGATCATGGAAATGGAATCTTCCGGACACACTGAGGTGCAAAGCCCGCAGCCCATACAGTCCTCCAGAGACACAGAGGCTGTATTTTCATCGTTAATTTCAATGGCCTTGAATCCGCATATGGCGGCACACGCTTCACACCCTGTGCAGGCGTCTTCGTCCACAACGGCCCTGAATCTGGAAGAAGCCAGGCTTTTGCGGCCCAGTTCAGTGACCCCCCGCAACATAAAACAGCAGCATGAGCAACAGTTGCAGATATAGGGCACCGGAGTCTTAGTGTTGGGGGTCGTATGTACCAGGCCGGCTTCTTCGGAACGTTTCAGAGCGTCAATGGCCTCTTCTACACCGATGGGCCTGGCCAGGTTTCGGTCGGTGAGAAAATCCGCCCAATTATCCAGAAGGATACAGACATCCAGAGGGGCGTCGCACTTACGGACTGAAAATCGGCACTGACACTGGCCAAGTGCGATTTTTTCGGCCTTTTTGACGATTTCAGCCGCCTCTTCATAAGGAAAGATCTCCATGCCGTAAGCCACCTTCTTCTTAATGGGGACCACACGACTCATGGGAACCGCCGTGGCGTGCATGGCATCCCCGAGGGCGCCGGTGAAATACTCGTCCCAGAGTTGTCCAAGTTTTCGGTTCCTGGGCGTATCTTCACCCTTAACCAAAGAAAACTCAAAAAACCCGGGCATCGGCGGCATGAGGGCATACCGCACCTGCCCTTTTGCCTTGTCACAATAGATAATGCCTTTGTTGGCCATGTTCTCCAAAAGGAAAAGGGCCCGTTCAGGAAGCATCTCCCCCCTTTCGGCGATATCGGCAACCTCCAAGGCCTTCAGGCTCATTCTTGAAGCGAGCCGGGCCTCAACCGGCGTAAAAAGCTCTTTGAGGATGGTAAGAATGGCGGGGTGCCGGGGCGCGCCCATAGGGTGTTTGGCGATTTTGATGAGCAGTTCCTCGTAGATGTCATTCATCGCTGACCTTTCCTGCCTCCATTTCAGTCGGGACATTCAGCAAGAACTTGGCGAGACGGTTTGGTAGGATGCTCCGGCGTTTGCCTGGAACATCCCACCATTCAGTTTTCGCTGCATCACCTGACGCTGGGGGTCCTATAATCAGTCACCGGAATCCACAACTTCTTAACCAGATCGGTCTTGAAAATCCTCCCCTGGCATTTGGGCGAATGCATGTCAGGGGCAAAGGAGATCACCCCCGCAAGACCCTGGGTGTCAAAATCCCGGATGTTTTCCATGGCCTTGACCCACCCTTCACGGGTCAAGTCCCTTCCCGCGCCTTTGAGGGCCTGGGCAAAGATCATACTGTTCACATAGCCGAGGATGTGATAGTGCATGAGCATATCGATGTCAGGGCGGTATTTCTTGTACACCGCCTTCAGTTGCTTCATTCCAGGGGATTCTTCCCAGAAACGCGCAATGTAGTTCACCGTGTGCAAGTTCCTTGCCTTATCGCCCAACAGCTCTATTATCTTCTCATAACAAACTGCCGCGGTGGAAAAGCAAACCGGATACCATCCCAGTTTGTCTGTCTCCTTTAAAAAAGCGGTTGTTTCCCGGGTGACGGTTGCCATCATCAGGATATCGGGATTGGCCCTTTTCAGATTCAGGGCCTGAGAACTGAAATCCACCGCCCCCCGCTTGTATGCTTCTTTAGCCACAATCTTCAGGCCATATGCCTTGGCGGCCAGTTCGATCCCCCTTATGTTTTCTTTACCATACGCGTCGTCCTGGTAGATGATCCCTATAGTGGCATTTTTCAACTTCAGATCCTTTACGGCATAATCAATGGCCAGGATCATCTGTTCGCCGTATGGCATCCCAAAGGTGAACAGCATGGGCATTTCTTTCATGAGGCCCGGGAAGGAAGGGATGATCCCGGAAAGGGCAGGAATTTTTTCCTTGTCCAGCAAAGGCATCAGCTGGAGCGTCTGGGGCGTTCCGGAGGTCGTCAGAAATGCAAAGATCTTATCGCGTGCTATAAGTTTTTTGGCTGCGGCAACCGCCCGAGTCGGGTTATATCCGTCATCCTCCAAAAGGCACTCCACCTTTCTTCCATGGACCCCGCCCTGATCGTTGAGCCATTTCCAATAGATGTTCAAGCCATCCGCCGCGGCCGTGCCCAGTTTGGCAATGGGCCCCGTAATGAGCATGGGGCCTCCGATTTTGATGGTTTTGTCTGTAACGCCTGTGACTTTATCCCCAGCAGCAGTGCCGGGCGCCCAGGCCATAAAGATTACTGCAGCCAGTGCCACACCAAATAAACAAACCCGTGTCTTTTTCATGTCTTTCTCCTTTTGGTTTCAGATGAGGGTCATTTCCAACCCGATCGCCTTCCGGTTTAGTTTTATATATAACGACCTAAATCCTTGCGCATACATACACAGCGGTTTACAGAATACAGTTTTTCAAAATAGCTCTATCGCCGGCGATCTTAACAAGCGATTCGCAATTTGTTGCCCTGAAATCCATAGAACAAACTTGTTCACCCCCTTTCAGATCAATAGCCCTTTATTCAGGCAACAGGTTTTTTCGGTTGGGTTTCTTGTAAGCGAAGGTCGTCTCCAGCCAAACAAGCTCTAATATGTAAACGGCCAGTTGTGCCAATAGGCCTTTATGGTTTTCCACCGTCCGTACAGCCCATCCGGCTCGAACACGAGAAAGAGGACGATGATCAGACCGTTTACAACGGTCGTCAGGGCGGCGAACCGGGTAGTAAAAAGTGGATAGGTGTCTCGAACCACATCGGTGGCGAGGCGAATTCCTTCGGGAAGCAGGGTCATGAATATGGCCCCGTAGATGGAGCCCAGGATACTTCCCAATCCCCGAACGATAATCATGGCCAGATACTCTATGGACAGATGCAGGGTGAAATGCTCGAACGTAATGAATTGCATATAGGAAGCAAACAAGGCGCCGGCAACCCCGGCATAGAAAGAACTGATGCTGAAGGCCATGATTTTGTATCTGGCCAGCTCAATGCCCATGACCTGGGCGGAGACGTCATGGTCCCGAATGGCCACCAAGGCGCGGCCGATCCTCGTTCGGAACAGGTTGCGGGCGAAGGCCGTCATCAGGGCCACCAGGACCATCAGCAAATAGAAAAACCGCAGGTCCGTATCCAGTTCAATTCCCATCACGTTGGCCGGCGGCAACGCAACCCCGTCGGACCCACCGGTCACTGTCTCCCACCTGACAATCACGTGCTCTACAATGAAACCGAAGGCAAAGGTTGTTACCGCTATATAGAGGCCCTTCAGGCGAAGGGATGGGATGGCGACAATCAAACCGGCGAGGGCTGCCACCAATCCGCCCACGGGGATGCTCACGAGAAAAGGCATGTTGAGCCGGGTGATGCATAGGGCCGACGTGTAGGCCCCGATGGCTAAGAAACCGGCATGCCCCAGAGAAATCAGCCCGGTATTGCCCACCAGGATATTGAGCCCCAATGCCCCGATAATCGCGATGCCGCAGAGATTTGCCAGATAGATCACATAGCGGTCGAACATGTGGGGAAAGAGGACGAGAAAGACGAAAAAGATCAGAATACAGAATTTCACAAAGGTGGTCTGATAGAGCTTGATTTCATCCCTGTAGGATACCTTATATGTTGCATTCAACATGCTTACACCCGAGTGATTTTCTCTTTTCCGAAAAGCCCGTAAGGCTTAACCATGAGAATGGCGATCAGGATAATGAATGATGTTATCTCCTTGATGCCGCCCCCCACCAGTTGATCCAGATAACCGCCGGCCAATGTTTCACAGACGCCGATGATAATACCGCCGACTATGGCCCCCGGGATACTGTCCAACCCACCCAGAATGGCCGCGGGAAATGCCTTGAGACCGATATGGCTCATGTCGGGGGCCAGGAAGAGGACATTGGCGTAGCAGATCCCACCCACAGCGGCAATACACGCAGCAATGGCCCAGGACAGGGAAAAGATCCGTTTCACATTGATGCCCATGAGCAGGGCTGTATCCTGATGATTGGCCGTCCCCCGCATGGCAAGCCCCAGCTTGGAGCGCCGAAAAAAGACATAGAACCCGATGACCAAAAGAAAGGTCGCGGCAAACACCCATATGTCCGTGGGCTTTAACGATACTCCCGGGAACCGCAGCGTCTTGTCGGAAAAGAGTTTTGGGAAATTAAAGATATCATCCCCCCAGATGAGGGAGACGCTTCCCTGCAGGATAACGGCAAGTCCAACCGTGACCATGATGACGGAGAAGATTGGTTTTCCCAGGAGCGGCCTCAAGATCAGGAATTCTATGGCCATGCCGAATGCGAAGCAAAAACAGAGCGTCAAAAAGAAAGAAAGCCAGTATCCCGTCCCCAAATGGACAATCAGGGTGTAACAGATATAGGCCCCAACCATCATGATTTCACCCTGTGCGAAATTGAAGACATCCGTGGCCTTGTAAATGAGCACAAAACCGAGGGCAACAATGGCGTAAATGGAACCCAGAGCCACACCGTTCAGCAGAATCTGAAGCAGATCAGTCACGATCTCCCCTTTCCGTAGATGCTCTCAATTAGATCCCGGTATTTTTCTTCGATGGCCTTGCGACGGACCTTCATGGTCGCGGTCAGTTCCTCATCGTCGTGGTCCAACTCTTTTTCAAGCAAGACAAATTTCCTGATATGTTCAACCGAGGCAAATTTTCCGTTGGACACATCCACCTCCTTCTGAATCAATTCGTAGACCCTCCTGTCCCGGGCCAGGCTTTTGAAGGTTGTAAAAGGGATTTTGTTTTTCTGGGCCCATTTGGAAACATTCTCAAACTCTATTTGAATCAAGGCGGACAGGAATTTCCGTCCGTCTCCGATGACGATGGCCTCATTGATATAGGGGCTGAATTTCAAGGAGTTCTCCTGCTCCGAGGGGGCAATGTTCTTGCCGCCTGCCGTAACCAGGATATCTTTTTTCCTATCGGTGATGACCAGATGCCCATCCTCGTCCAGTCGTCCCACGTCGCCAGAACAGAGCCAACCTTCGGAAAAGACCGCGGCGGTTCCCTTCGGGTCTTTAAAATACCCCTCAAAAATGCCGGGGCCTTTTTCCAGGATCTCCCCGTCCTCTGCGATCTTCAACTCCACACCCGGGACCGGTTTGCCCACCGTCCCGATTTTCACGTCATCGAAATGGTGAATACAGCAGATACCTGAAATTTCCGTTTGGCCGTAACCCTCACGAATATTTATGCGCATGGCATGGAAAAACTTTAGCAGGTCGGGAGAAACCGGGGCAGCCCCGGAGATCGTAATCCTGGCTCGTGAGAGGCCCAGGAAATGGCGTAAGCTTCGGTAAAGGCTGAAGTAGGCGACCCAATAAAGGAGCTCCCGGGGCAAGCCCACCCGTTCTTTGGCAAGCCTTTTTTCAGTAATCATGACGCCCACCGGCATAAAGACTTTGTATACCAATCGTTTCAGGAAAGTAGCGTCCTGGATCTTTATCACGATGGACGACTGCATCTTCTCCCAGATACGGGGAACACCCATGAAAAGAGTGGGTCCGATTTCCCGCAAGGCCTCCTGGACGGTGTTGATACTCTCTGCGAAATTGACAATACACCCTGACTTGATAGGGATAAGAATCGAAAAAATCCGTTCCGCGGCATGACAGAGGGGAAGATATGAAACAACCGCGTCTTTTTCGGTCATGGGCATGACCTGGAGAACGGAATCGATCATGGCCATCATGTTTTGCTGGGTCAGTAAGGCTCCTTTCGGTGGCCCGGTGGTCCCGGAGGTGTAGATAATAACCGCAAGATCCGACGGGTCGGTGCTGTCGATCATTTTCTCAAAGTGTTGAGGGTGCTCTTCATGATAGGCGGCGCCCATCTCTTCCAACTCTTGAAAGCTCATCAGAAGCGGGGATTCATAGTGGCGCAGACCCTTCATGTCGATGACGATGATTTTCTCCAGATGGGGAAGGTCCTCTGCTACCTCAAGAACCTTGTCGGCCTGTTCCTGGTCTTCCACAATGATAAAGCGGGATTCAGAATGCCCGACCACGTATTTTACTTGTTCGGACGGGTTGGTAGAATAGACCCCCACCGTCAAGGCTCTCACAGACTGGATTGCCAGATCGCCGTAGAGCCACTGCTGGTTGTTTTCTGAAAGGATCGAAACCTTATCCCCTTTATCAAGACCTATCTTGACGAGGCCAAGGCTCACGTCTCGCACATGCTCGTAATATTTCTCCCAGGTGATCTCGTTCCAAACGCCCAGCTCTTTTTCCCTGAGCGCCACACGAGAACCCAGATCTTGAACCTGGGCGCGGAACAGTTTCGGCAACGTACCTGGTCTCATAATTTTATTCTCTCCAAGCGCACAAGAATTTCTTCCCTTCACTTTGGCGGGTCTTTCAGGACAACCAACGTTTCCGTCGCTTGTAATGCTTTACGTTCCGATAACTCTTCTTTTTACCCACTTCGGTGAGACCCAGATAAAATTCTTTGATATCCTCGTTTTCCATAATTTTTTCCGCGGGGCCGTCGAGTACGATCTTTCCGTTTTCCATGATGTACCCATATTGGGAGAAATTAAGGGCCAGGTTGGCGTTCTGCTCTACAAGCAGTATGGACACGTCCTCCTCCCTGTTCACCTTTTTCGATATTTCAAAGATTTTGGCAATCACCAGCGGGCCCAATCCCAGAGAGGGTTCATCCATCATCAGGAGTCTTGGCCGCGACATGAGGCCTCGACCGATGGCAATCATCTGCTGTTCACCTCCGCTCAAATACACAGCCAGGACATCTTTTCTCCCTGCCAGGACAGGGAAATAGTCGTAGATCCTTTTCAGATCTCCTCTAATATCGGATGAATACTTCCGAGTATAAGCCCCGATCCTGAGGTTTTCGTCCACGGTGAGCTCGTCAAAGACCTGTCTTCCTTCAGGCACCTGACATACCCCCAGACGGACAATCTGCTCCGGGGAGAGTTCGTTCAAAAGATGCTCGTTGAATTTGATCGTACCGTCTTCTATCTTCCCCTCTTCTGAGTAGAGAACCTTTGAGATGGCCTTGAGGGTAGTTGTCTTGCCGGCTCCGTTGGATCCCAAGAGTGCCACGATTCCGGCGTCGGGAACTTCAAGGGAGATGCCCCTCACCACCAGGACCACATCATTGTAGACGACTTCCAGATTATTGATCTTGAGCATCTTACCCGTTCCCTTCGTCCTCGGTCATTTCTCCCAGATAGGCCTTGATCACCACGGGATCCTCTCTTATTTTTTTCGGCTTGCCTTCGCTGATCTTTTTCCCGAAATCCAGGACGCATACTTGATCCGAGATATCCATGACTACGCCCATATCGTGCTCGATCATCAGGATCGTTGTCCCCATCTCTTCCTGGATGTCCAAGATAAAACGGGCCATATCTTCGGTTTCTTCCACGTTCATTCCAGCCATCGGTTCGTCCAACAACAACATTTTTGGCTTGGAAACGAGGGCCCTGCCCAATTCAACCCGTTTTTGAATGCCATAAGGGAGCAACGACACCACGCTTTTTCGGGTATGCTCAATTTCGAGAAAATCAATGATTTCTTCCGCCCTTTCTCGAATCCTCAACTCTTCTTTCACCGCCCGGCCGTAGAAGATCCCCGCAGACAGGACGTCGGCCCTCAATTTTGAATGGCATCCCAAAAGGAGGTTCTCCAGAACCGTCATATGTTTGAACAAGGCGATGTTCTGGAATGTGCGGGCAATACCCAGTTTGGAGATATCACTGATCCTTTTTTTCAACAGTTCCTGTCCATGGAATTCAATATAGCCGGTGTCGGGCCTGTAAATCCTGCTGATGCAGTTAAAAATGGTCGTCTTACCCGCGCCATTGGGACCGATGATGGCATAGATTTCACCCTCCTCTACGCTGAAATCCACATCGGACAATGCCTGCAGGCCGCCGAAATTGATGCTCAGGCCCTTCCCTTCCAGTATCGCCATGTCCGTTTTCCTTTTATCTCTGCCATAAACGAGCCGTAGTACCTGACGCCGGCATCGCTATTTGAAGTATTCATTCAGATACTTCACGACATCCTTTACCAGCGAGCCTCGAAAGACGCGCTGAACCCCCATTTTGATAAGGTCCTCTTCATCCTGAGGGGGAACAACGCCGCCGACGATCACGGGAAGATCCTCAGCCTTGTTCTTACGGAGTTCCTCCATAAGGATAGGGGTCAGCGTGAGGTGTTCTCCGGAAAGGTAGCTGACCCCGATCATGTCCACGTCTTCCTGGATGGCGCTCTGAACCAGCATCTCGGGCGTATTGTACATGCCAAGATAGATCACTTCGTAGCCTTCGCTCTGAAGCATGGAGGCCAGGACCTTTGCGCCCCGATCATGTCCGTCCAGCCCGAGCTTTGCGATTATGATGCGAACCCTGTTGTCGGATCCCATTCCGTCATCTCCCGTTCCGCCTGTTAATCCCGCGAGTAGTCGGGCAGGATTTCACTTACATAGTCCTTTTTGCTCACTCGACCGGCCGCGATAATCCCTGCGTGGATGGCGGCGTCGTTGGCCGCCATGGAACATTCCGAGCTGTCTGAAGCGTGGTAGAGGCCTTCTACAAATGGACACTTGGCGCGGGGCCTGGCGTCCCCCACCTGAAAAGGCGCCTGGGCCACCGGGACCAGGCTGTCGGAAACCGTATAGAGGGTCCATTCGAGGGATTCCTTGAAACCGGGATAGTTGTCGGTCATGAACGCCATCATTCGATCATAGGCCAGACTGACCAGTTCCCGATTGTGCGCCTCTTTGTCGGTCAGGGACACATAAGCGTCCAAAAGCTGTTTTCCGGCGGGTGCTCGAGCGGGATCCATACCCGAACTGTCCCAGAACCCCATCCGGATATCACAGTCAAAACCGTCTTCCTTACCGGCAACTTTGGGCGTGAACGTCACATGCTCTTTCACGATTTGACGATCAAGGGCGAAGTAGACCGCCCCGATCCCCGCACGCCAGAAACCCTTTACCCGATTGACAAAGGTGTATGGGAAGTGTTTTTCGGGGATATAGCGGAACATCTCGTTGACCAGACCGGAATTGATGACGATGGGGCATTCGACCTTTTCAACACTGCCCTGCATATCAACCAGGACGCCTTTCACCTTTCCATCTTCAATCAGCACTTCCTTGACCCGCGCCCCGGTCACCACCTTGCCGCCGTTTTTTTCGATGACGTCACACAGGGACATGGGAATTTGGACAAAACCCGGCAGTCCCGGGGTAGAACATCCGCCGTAGGAAAACCGCTTTCCGGCCCGGGCCACGGCGCGATTCATCAAGATGTTGTCCCCTGCCGAGATGTTTGCCGGGTCATTGATGGTGCAGTTCATGGTGGCGTTGACGTAATGGAACTCTTTGGTGTTCGCATTGTCCGTCCGGGCGTCCATCCATTCCGTCAAGCTGACGTGGTCATAGGAATGGGCCTCTTCGGCCGACATTCGGACCATGGCGCTGTTAATCCGGCCGCATTCAGCCCGGTCCCTGTCATCCATCCACGGGAAGTTACCCCCCCGTTCTGATCCACCTTCGAAGCGATACAGTTCTCCATCATGCCACCATCCCGCGCTTACGGCCGGATAGAGAGTCAGCGGCTTACCCAGATAGGAGAGCAACGTATTGGTCCGGCCCTTTTCGGAAACCATTAGCGTGTGAATACCGGCCTCGAAGGCGTACCCGTTCAGATAGCCCTGGCTGAAAAGCTCCGGCAGATCCGGCTCCGACTTGAAAAACCAGGTGGAAGCCGCCTCACTGATCGCTTTTTTATAGGTTTCCGAACTCTCATCCCTGAAGTTGAAGGAGATATCCCGACCCCCTACTCGCGATGCCTTTTCCAGCACCAGGACCTTCATGCCCTCTTTCTCGGCCAAAATCGCTCCGGCAGCGGGTCCACCCACACCGGCGCCTATCACAACCACATCAAACTTCTCATTCTTCATTGAAGCCTCCTGTGCTTTACGCACCACAAATTATACACAGCGTCACAACAAATTGCGAATCGCTTGTTAAGATCGCTGCCGATAGAGCTATTTTGAAAGACTGTATCCTGTAAACTGCTGTGTATGTATGCGCAAGGATTTAGGTTGTTATATATAGCGTCAAAAAGGGATTAAAAAAAAGGGTGGCTTAACACCTCCAAAGGATCATAGGGTTCTCCCATGGCAATTCGCACGGTGCCCAACACCTCCCCTAAGGTCGCATACGTCTTTGCCGCTTCTATCATTTCGGGGATCAGGTTCTCCTTCTCCCCCACTTCCGCTTTCGATTTGATTGCCTTGAGCGCATCTTTTACTTTCTTCTCGTCCCTGGACTCCTTCAGACGCTTGATCCTGCCGATCTGCTTTTCCTCTGATTCGGGAGAGATGCGGTGGACATCTCCCACGGGCGAATTTTCTTCCATCTGAAAACTGTTCAACCCAACCACGGTCCGCTCGCCGCTCTCCACCTCTCGCTGATAGTTCAAGGCCGCTTCATCGAACCGGGCGTCCACCCACCCGGAATCCAGGGCCTTTTTCATTCCCCCTTTTCCCTCGATCTCTTCCATTATCTTATCGACTTCCTTCTCGATCGCTTCGGTAAGGGATTCTATGAAGTAGCTTCCACCAAGGGGATCTGCAACCTGAGCCACACCCGTTTCATAGGCCAGGATCTGCTGTGTACGAATGGCCAGTCTCACCGATTCTTCCGTGGGGAGCGCAATGGGTTCGTCGTATGAACAGCAATGAAGGGATTGAACCCCTGCCAGCACGGCTGCCATGGCTTCGTAGGCCACGCGAATGATGTTGTTCACGGGCTGCTGAGGAACAAGAGAACATCCTGCGGTATGTACGCCGAACTTAAATTTCCATGAACGCGGGTCCTTGGCCCCGAACCGCTCTTTCATGATTTTCGCCCAAATGCGGCGGGCAGCCCGCAATTTTGCGATTTCTTCGAAGAAGTCCATATGGGCGGAACAATAGAATGCAAACCTCGGGGCAAAATCATCGATATCAACCCCCCTGTCCAAGACCCCCTGCACGTAGAGCATGGCCATGGAGAACCCGAAGGCGACCTCCTGGGGCGCACTCAACCCCTGTTCTCTCAGGTCATAAAGATTGACATTAATGGGGTACCAGCGAGGCATGTTCCGGATGCAGTATTCGATCACATCCACCCCTGTCTTGAGGGCGAGGTTGATGGGCGAGGATATCTTGAAACCGGCGTATCTGCAGTGGATGGGATCGTTCTGGGTTGTCCCTGCCAGGGCCGAAATGTCCAATCCCAGATTCTGAGCCAATGCGATATATTGGGACAATGCCACCGGCGTCTGGGTGGAAGAAACAATCAGGGACATGCTGATTTCTTCAAGGGGCAGATCCTTCATCAGCAGTTCCATGTCCTGCATGGTGCACATGGACACGCCCTGAACACCCACTTCACCCCTGGCCCTTGGATGATCGGAATCGATTCCCATGATACTGGGATTGTCAGGGATCACGTTGAGACCACTGGCCCCTTCTTTGATCAAGAATTTAAGTCTCTCGTTGGTCTCTACAGGCGTTCCGTACCCCGTTACCTCGCGGCGGGTCCAGTAGCGGCCGCGAAACATGTCCTTGTGAATCCCTCTTGTATAGGGAAACTCCCCCGGAGCGCCCGTTTGTTTTTCATAATCAATCCCTGAAACATCATCGGGGCCATAGAAATCCTTTAAGGGAAGACCGGACCAAGTTTTCAACCCGGTGGGTTTTTCATAATAAGCATCCACTAGCTTGCGATTTTTTTCTTCTTCAGGCATTTATCCACCCCGCTGTCGGAAAATTGATAGCCGAACAAAAGGTCTGATCTTTATTTCTCAATTCATCGGCCGGTAAACAGTGGCTTTCGCTTCTCCAAAAAAGCCCCCACACCTTCTCTGGCATCCGTTGTGTTCAGTAACGTCTCAAGTCCCCTCATCTCAAGGGCAAGGCCATCCGCTAACGGAAGTTCAAGACCTTTGTTGATGCACCCCTTGACCACCGATATGGCAACCCCTGCTTGGTCCTTGAACTTTTCAGCATACGCCAGGCATTCATCCAACAAAACTTCCGGCTCATAGGCACGGTCGATCATACCCATGGTGAGTGCATCTTCAGCGTCCAGAAACCTTCTGTTATAAATAATATCTTTTGCGATGCTCTTCCCTATCAGCCGTGACAGTCGTTGGGTTCCCCCGGCCCCGGGAAGAAGCCCCAGGTTAACCTCCGGAAGTCCAACACGGGCCTTCCCTTTGGCCATAAAGCGAAAATCGCAGGCGAGCGCAAGTTCCAATCCCCCTCCCATGGCGTGCCCGTTTATGGCGGAAATGACAGGAAATGGGAGGTCCTCAACCTGGTTGATTGCTTTTTGAAGTCGGGTGTTGAAATGAACCATATCACCAACAAGATTCGAACCTTCCATGTATCGCTTTATCATCTTGATATCCGCGCCCGCGATAAATACACCCTCAAGTCGACTGGCCAGGATCAAACAACGAATCGTGCGTTGTTCTTCCCTGAAGCCGGCTACCACCTGAGCAAACTCCTCAACCAGGTCCAGGTTGAGTCCGTTTGCAGGAGGGGCATTAAACCAGATGATCCCGGTTGTATCTCGCTTTTCTGTTTCCAGAAACGTTAGGGCCATGATTACGTCTGCTTCTCCGATAAGATTTTGGGCTCAATGATGCCCCCTTGGATTTAGGTTTTCCGGGTTTTCAGTGGGTAGATATTGCATTAACAACCGCTCGT
>JAFDIX010000451.1 GCA_019307805.1 Deltaproteobacteria bacterium
TGCTTCATGAGGCGCAGGGAAAGATCAGTGTCCTCACAGTACATGGAGATATTTGGATCAAAGAGGTTTTCTTCCTTGTCCAGTGCTGAACGGCGAATAAAGAACCCCCCTCCAGTGAGAAAATTTGTAGACCTCACAACCGGACCTACTTTTGAGTAACGGGCAAAGCCATAGGGCGTAAGTTGGTATTCATAGGCCGGCAACCTTTCCGGGGGCGTTTTCTGAAATTCATCCAAAGTGAGAACCCAGGGCATGATCATATTGGTGTTGACAGCGGCCACTTCAGGTCGATTTTCAAAAATTTTAAGACCTTCCTCAAGAAAATGGCGATCAAGAATGGTGTCTTGATTGAGGCAGCAAATAACATCGCCTGTGGCATGTCTGAAGGCAATATTGTTACTCTTTGCAAACCCAACATTTCGTGTTCCCGCTATCAATTTCACCCATGGGTAGTTTGTCACAACCTCGCGAGATGTCCCGTCCCGGGAGTTGTCGTCGCGAAGAACCACCTCCAAATCATGACTGCCGGGAACAAGGTTTTTAATGGACTCCATAAGGAGTGGGATATCCCATCGACCATTATAGCTTGAGATGAGGATGGACACCTTCATTGTGGCTTCCTTCTGCAGAGTGCACGTATAACCGCACCTTTGCCGGCCACGGCTTCCCCAAAGGCAAGCGGAAGAAATGACATCTGAAGGAAGAGATAGGAGAGAAGCCGAAATTTGGACCAATGTTGTCGTAACTTGGTGGGCTGCAGCGCCGGGAATATGCTGGCGACATAGCCGGCCGCCGAAGTCCTTATGGAGAAAGTGGAGTGCCAAGTGATGTCCAAAGAGGCTTCCTGGGCGAGCTTCTGCAGTGACTGAAGAGAAAAATGAAAGAGATGTGCAGGGATGGCGAGATGGTACCAGGACTCCCGCAATAGCCTGAATTGAAGGCCTGCAATATTGGGCACTTCAATGAATATAAGCCCCTGGGCTGTCAGTAAATGATTGGCCTTTTCCAGTGCGGAGAGTGGATTGGGCAGGTGCTCCAATACATTGTTGAAAATAATTCCATTGTATTGATGGGGAAAAGAGATCTCTTCAAGGCTGCCGCAATAGCCTAAGATTCCGGAGGACGCTCTGATTTCTTCCAGAATTTCCCTGCTGATGTCAGTGACCTCGACCCCGTAGCCTTTCCGCTTCAGATACTTTGCCAGTTGCCCTGAACCGCAACCCACCTCAAGAATCGAGGCCCCTGAAGGAAGCCTTTGCAGCAGTGGTTTAACCGTTGCGGCCAGTCTTATTTCGTTGAACCAGTTTACGAGCCCTCCGATTGCCCCTTGTTTTTGGGTCGTCTTTTCCCGGGTCCAGTACTCTCCGGAGTAGATATCACGCAACAAGGCGTCTGAAGGGAATGGGTAAGTGTAAATGAGTTCACAGGAATCACATGCGTGCAAGGAAAACCGGTGACCATTGAATACTTCAGGGATCTCCAGAATTGGTTTTCCCGGCTCGCCACAACTCGGGCAACAGGTCGTGTCGTTCATCGCAACGTTCATTTTTATCAGATCCAGCGTAACATACTATTTCGACAGGGGTGGGCTTTTGTAGAGACATTCAGCCAGGAAAGCGGAAGATGCCTCATCGCCACCAGGTCTTAAAGATAGTGCGGGCGAACTTCAGTCCGTAGGACCAGTCTTTTCCCTTTTTACTCACACCACTTCTGCGGCGTTTGACGGTGACCGGCGCCTCACCTATGCGTATTCCCTTTTTGGACGCATCGATAATAAGTTCCGATGTGTGAAACTGGTCCTGGCGCAGGAGGATTTTAGAAAGCTCCTTTACACGAAAGGCGCGGAATCCGTTGGAACAGTCCGTGACCTTAACGACTGTCAGGAGGCGAATGAGGGCGTTGAATATATGGATTCCAATGTAGCGAAAGGTACTGTCCTTTTCTCTTTCACCGAGGATGCGCGAGCCAATCACAAAATCGACCTCATCAGCCAGGATAGGCGCAACCAGCCGTTCAATCTCTTCAGGGAGGTGCTGTCCGTCAGCGTCCATGGTGACTACGATTTGGGCCCCGTTTTTGCGGGCAATGTCGAATCCCGTCCTGAGTGCCGCCCCACCACCCCGCCTGAATGGATTTTGAACAGCGGTAACGCCTGCCTCACGAACGACCTCAAAAGTTCGATCTTTGCTCCCGTCATCAATGACTATGACACCCAGGGGTGTTTCACAGACCTGCTCCGGCATTTCGCTCAATACAGGGCCGATATTGTCCTCTTCGTTATAGGCCGGGATCACAACGACAACGGGCGGTAGGGGTGCCCCATCACCATATAACCGCTCAAACTCAGCAACCCCCAGCCGGCGTATGAGGCGATCCAGTTGATCCGTGTTGTCCGTCAACCGAAACCGTGTGTAAAAGAGCACAAGCCAGAGAAGAACATTGGAAACGATGCAGATGGCGATGAGTCTGCTGAACTGTGTGGGGGCCAGGGAAAGCATGTTTCGCAGTGTATTTACGGAGTTGGGATAGGCTGAGACGATTATGAGACCGAGGGAGAAGAGTACGCCCAATCCAAAGTCCATCCGCCGTGCCCGTCCATGCCGAAAGCGGTTGAACATATAGAGCAGTACACAGGTGCCAAATATGAGACCGAGCCATCTGATTGAACTCATGATTATATCTCCTGATCGGGAAAGGGATTACAGATGCCCCCACTCAGCAAGGTCCTCAAGCCCCCGGGGATCCAATATCTTGATTTTGGGCCCCTCGGTTTCAATCAGTCCCTGCCCGCTCATTTTGCCCAATATCCGTGAAAGGGTCTCAGGTATGGTGCCCAAGAGGCTTGCCAACTGTCCTTTGGTAATGCTGAGTTCCAGGTCCCTGGCGCCTTCACCTTTGTCGCTCAAGTAGAGCAGGTAGGCGGCCAGACGCCCGGGAACCTCCTTCAAGGAAAGGTTTTCCACAAGCATGGTGAATCTTCTCAACCGCTTGGAAAGAATGGCCAGCATATTGAGCGCGAGGGAGGGGTTTTTCTTTATCAAATGGACGAAGGAGTCCCGGGGAAAGAAGTAAAGGCGGCATTCCTTCATGGCCTCGGCATTGGCCGGGAACTGCTGGCCGGTGAAGACGGGAACCTCTCCAAAGGGTTCTCCAGGTTCAAATATATGAAGGATCTGTTCTTTTCCGTCAGGTGACATTTTATATATTTTCACACGGCCGGTGATGGCCACGAAAAACCCGTTTCCGTCATCCCCCTCTGAAAAAATGACCTGACCACGTTGAAAGACCTGGTCCACAACGATCATGGCAAGATCTTCCAGGTGTTTGTCGGGAAGTCCCCGGAACAGGGGGATAGTCGCAATGTCTTGGATAATACCCATGGTTCAGAATCCCCATAACGCCATGAAAGAAGAAAAGTAGTTACAAAAAGTCCCTTACCCGTTAAGCAGTTTGAGCTGGGTGGAGTCCGGATAATATTCAATAATATTGAGGCACCCGTAATCCTGCTGCAGGTGAAAAAGCCTGGAGAGATCCAGCCCCAAAGTATGGCAGAGTATGACCCTGTTGACCATAGCATGTCCTAAAATGAAAAAGCGCTTGCCCCTTTGGTTTTCCAGAATTTTCTCATGACAAGGAATTACTCTTCGGGCGAGTTGTTCTATGCTCTCGCCACCCCCGGGTGGACAGAAATTGACGATATCCGCCTTTCGGGA
>JAFDIX010000452.1 GCA_019307805.1 Deltaproteobacteria bacterium
TGTTTTTCTGTATCAGCACAAGGGCCTTCTCATAGATCTCCTTGGATTCCTTGAGCAGACCCTGCTTCCGGTAGATCTCGGATTCTTTTATCAGGGATTTCAGTTTTTCGTTTTCAGACATTTTTAACGCAGTTTCCCTTTACCGAACCGGCCCCTTCTATCGGTGGTTATAATGGGGAATGTTTTATGCAAAAGCAATAAAAACAGCATCGTTCTATTATACCATATTTAACGTTTTTTAGGGCAATTTCAAGTATTTCCCTTTCCATAAGCGTTTGCAATTGATCCGGGTATCTTATATTATGCAATTCCTTTTAGCAAATGAAGGGTCGGTTTTCCTGGAGCATGTCACTGAAACGTCTCCACTGGAGGCTTACACTATACTTGAAAGGATCTCTATTATAATGGCAGATGATATTCGCTGGGTAAAGACACATTGCGCCAGATTGGATCATGGAGGCTGTGCCCTCCTGGCAGGCGTCAAGGATAACAGAATTGTGAAGATAAAGGGGGATCCCGAGGGGTTCTTGAACAAGGGCTATGTCTGTTACAAGGGATTGGCCTCTGCTGAGCGGCTCAACCATCCTTCACGCCTGAAACACCCCCTCAAAAGGACCGGGGAAAGGGGCGAGGGGAAATGGGAGAGAATTTCATGGGAAGAGGCCCTTGAAACCATCTCCGGGAATCTGGACAAGATAAAGGCAGAACTGGGGGCAAGGGCCGTGGCCTTCTGCCAGGGAATGCCCAAGGGGCTGGAACACTTTGCCCTGATTCGACTGGCCAATATCTTCGGGACACCCAACGTGGTCGGGACCCAGGATGTCTGCCATGCACCCCGTGAAGTCACGGGAGTCCACACCTGCGGCTTCTACCCTGTGGCAGACTTTCATCACCCGAGCCGGTTGGCCGTGCTCTGGGGGAGCAACATCACAAGCACCAATGAAGAAGGTGAGATATGCAGGCTCCTCCTCGACCGAATGAAAAACGGGACGGAAATCATGGTGGTTGACCCCAGAAGGACTGCCCTTGTATCCAGGGCAAGGCTGTGGCTCCAATTGAGGCCCGGCACGGATGACGCCCTGGCCCTCGGTTTTCTCAATGTCATTATAGAAGAAGGGCTCTATGATGAGCCCTTTGTGGAAAACTGGACCCACGGTTTTGACCGACTGGCGGCCCATGTCAAGGCATTTACCCCGGCGAAGGTTTCGGAAACGACCTGGGTTCCTCCTGATCTCATCAGGGAAGGGGCAAGACTCTATGCACGCTCCCGCCCTGCATCCATCCAGTGGGGAAATGCCATCGAGCAAAGCAGTACCACCTTTGACATCTCCAGGGCCCTGGTATGCCTCATGGCTATCTGCGGCAACCTTGACGTAGCGGGGGGCAATATCAAGGCCAATGAACCCAAGATGCTTCCCCTCGGCAAATTCGTCCGGGCGGATCTGATCCCTTCAAAGCCCAAAGAGATGATCAATGCCGCCCATGGGGCCATTCCCAGGCTTATGACGGTTCCCCCTTCTCTGTTCAAAAAGGCCATACTCGATGATTTTCCCTATCCTGTCAGGGGGGCCTACATGCAGGGCACCAATCCCCTTGTTGCATATGCACAGAGCCCACAGACCTTTGATGCCTTGAATAAACTGGATTTCCTGGCCGTGGCCGATATATTCATGACCCCCACCGCCGCCCTGGCGGATGTGGTGCTGCCCGTTGCCACCCATTTTGAATTTAATGACATCGGGCATTGCGGTCTGGGCCATGGTATTTTGCTGGCCCGACCCAGGGTGGTTGACCCCCCTGAGGAGTGTTGGCCCGACATTAAGATCCTGAATGAACTGGGCAAGGTACTTGTTCCAGGTGAATACTGGTATGAGGACTATGAAGAAATGCTGGATGCCCTTTTGAAACCGGGCGGGTACAATTACACCCAATTGGTGGAACGCGGGTTTTTAAAGGGGGAGAGTCTTTTCAATAAATACGAATCCCGGGGGTTCAAGACCCCCACCGGAAAGGTGGAGCTGGTTTTATCCCAGGCAGAGAAGTGGGGGCTACCGCCGCTCCCCCGGTGCAGGGGCCTCCAGGCAAGTCAAGATCCGGACTATCCCCTGATCCTCACCAGCCGAAAGAGCCGGTATTACCTTCACTCTTCCTACAGGTGGGTGGATTCCCTTCGAAGGAAAAATCCCCATCCCAAAATCGAAATGCACCCTGAGACGGCCCTGGAATACGGCATCCAGGATGGAGATGAAGTGGTTATTGAGACGAAGATGGGAGCCATTACCCAGGTGGCACACCTGACTGACGCGATCCATCCCAAGACCGTCTACGCCGCCTACGGATGGTGGTTTCCCGAAAGCAGTGCAGAGTCCCAGTACGGGTGGAAGCGCTCCAATTACAACATGCTTACCTCTGCGGAAAACATTGGAAAGGAATTTGGGACACCGGATTTGAAGGGAATCCCCTGTAGAATTCGACCAGACACAGCTCCAAAACCATAATGTCTTGAGGGCCCGGAAAAGGAGATAGAACAACTGAAAACGATTCGGCAGCAGATGATCGGCCTCCTGTCAGAACAATCCATGAACGGGAGGGAACTTTCCAAGGCACTGGGCATTCGGGAACGGGAGGTCTACGATCACCTCACCCACATCGCCCGGTCCGTTGCCCGTCAGGGAAAGCGCCTTACCATCCTCCCCTTTCAATGCATGGCCTGCGGATATGAATTCAAGGAACGCAGACGCTATACACCCCCGGGCCGCTGCCCACACTGCAAGAAGGGCCATGTGGAGAGACCGGCCTACTCGATCACCTAGCTTGGTGTCTCAGAAATAAATATATAACATTAGCGGATAGCCGGCGGGAGGGGTTTGGCTAATCGAAGAGATCACCTTCAGATTTTGAATTGCCTTCCCTTGGCCGCGTGAAGATGATCTTATACTGCTCTTCCACCCCTTCGAAACATATTCTGCATTCCTTGTCATCCTCGGGACCGGCGCAACTTTCACACACCGGTTCGGTGGTGAGAGGCTCCAGGTGTACCTCAAAGCCCGCCTCCTGGTACAATTCCACGGCCTCACTCAACCGGGGCTCATTGGCAATAAACTGCTCAGACCAGCCCTGCTCCTCGAGTATCTGCTTTGGTGACTTTTTCTCCGTTATTTTTATCCTTCCTCTACAAGAATGAGCGTCTTTCCCGAAAGATGCCGCAACACCTCATCCCCGTTGTCACGCCCTGATAAAGGGGCAAGGTACGTGACTGTAATCATCAATCTTCCCCATAATCCATCCCATTCAAAAGCCCTGTCCACCTCTTGAGAGAGGGTATCCAGTCTGGCCAGGTGCTCCTTTGGGTCTTTGCCTGGATGGCGTATTTCATCCATGATTTGTGCGGCTGCATTGTTGCCCAAAAGGTCCTCTCTTACTCTGAGCAGATCGTCCAGCCCATGATGCGAAAGATCAGGCCAGGGGAAGGGGATGGCCCCGGGGGCCGGTTCATTGGAATCCTCGCCCGCCTCCTCCCACTTCTCAAGAACATATTCCAGAACCTGACGATTCCCCGTGACCAGGGGCTCTTCATTTTTGAGATACTTTTCAAACAATGCGATCCAGGCCTCTAAAACCTGGTCCATGGCATCGGCCCCTATTATGGGCTCTCCCCGGAAATGGGGAAGGTCGGCAAAGGGGTTCTGGGGCTCTTCTTCGACACTCCCCT
>JAFDIX010001020.1 GCA_019307805.1 Deltaproteobacteria bacterium
GCCTTCCTGGAGCGCTGGGCAAACCGCATCGAGCACGTCCATCTGAGCGAGAATACCGGCAAAGCGGATCAGCACCTGCCCCTGGGAGTGGGGACCGTCCCCCTCGAGGGCATCGTGCGGGAACTGAAAAGGACCGGCTATGGCGGACGTTTTACCGTAGAGGTTTTTTCCCCAGACCGAGACTATCTCAAACTCAGCCTGCCAAAGGCTCGCAACCTCTGGACGAGGGTTTGAGGACGTTTTTTGACTTTTTTTGAGTGGGGGAATAAATAATTTATTGCGTCCCCCGAAATTATCCCGGAATTTTTAAAAAGCAGGCTTACCGAACCCAAGGGAGGTCGGATATGAACACACCATCGTTATTATTTAGTCCGTATGGAATCAAAGGGGTTTCTTTGAAAAACAGGATTATTATGGCCCCTATGTTTGTGGGTTATGCCGATCCGGATGGAACAGTGAGTTCCCTCGTGCTGGATCATTACCGTGAAATGGCCGGTTCGGGTGTTTCAATGGTTGTTGTGGAAAACGCCTCGGTGGATCCATCCGGTTCGGGATCGCCCTTTATCTTGAGGGTGGACCATGACCGGTACATTTCAGGGCTCGCACAACTGGCCAAAACCATTCACGACCAGGGTGCTCTTGCCTTCTTGCAGATCAACCACGCGGGGCGTTATGCGTACCTGCGGGAAAGACTCGCGACATCACCATTGAAGACAGGAAAAATTGTGCCAAGGGAGATGACCCATGAAGAAATCCAGAGAATCGTGGATGGATTTGCTGAAGGTGCGAGGCGTGTGAAGGAAGCAGGTTTTGACGGGGTTGAGATCCATGGCGGTACCGGGTACCTCATCGTTCAGTTCTTGTCTCCGAGGACCAATCATCGCACGGATGCCTATGGAGGAGCGCTCGAAAACAGGATGCGGTTTGCCCTGCAGGTAACCGACGCGGTTCTGGAAGCCGTAGGAAAGGATTACCCGGTGGGATACCGGTTTGGAGATGGGCATTGCATACCTTTCCGTGATGGCCGGGACCTATGATTCCTTCTTCCTCCCTGAATATCTCAAAGAGGAAAGATCAGAAGGCTATATGGCCCATTTCGCGGAGATCATCAAAAAGTCCGTTTCAAAGACCCCCGTCATCGCGGCGGGCAGGATACAGAGCCCTGCGACGGCCGAAAAAGTCATTCAACAAGGTCAAGCAGACCTTATTGGTCTGGCACGGGTGCTTTTCGCCGACCCTCTCTGGCCTAAAAAGGCAAGAGGGGAGGTGTCTGAACCGATTGTGCCCTGTGAATCCACCTGTTCTCTCTGCATGAAGAGAGTAGGGAAGGGAAAGCCTGCCTTTTGTTCCCAATGGGACAAAGAGCGCCGGGAGAGTTTTCTAAGAAGGGTAGGAGAAAAGCAAGATGGGCAATAATGGAATAGGACCCGGGTGAGGAGGCAGGAAAGATGGAAAGTAAGATTGCAGAAGCATTAAAGTTGAAGTATGGGCCTGTTGCCATTCTCTGGACGGATGAGAAACCTATGAAGGCCCAGCAGTTCAAACAGGGCAAGTGGGGCTGTGTCATGTGGATGCTGGCCAGCGCAGCTAAAGGGAAGACTGTCGTCTTTAGTGAAGACACCTATGGCTGTTGGGGGGGTGGGGTTGGTCTTGGTTTTGGAAACCAGTATCTCAAGTTTCCCGGGGGTATCGAGTGCTTTTATTATTTTCTCTCTACCGGGAATGAGCAGTGGGAGCGGGGGAAGGAGACAGCAGAGCAGATAAAGAAGTTCGTCAGTAAAGACTTTCTGGAAGATTTTCTGAAGGGAGAAAGGTACCTGAAATCACCCGAAATGGTGAAAGACTTTGTGGAAAATATGCCGATTATGGAGATCCCTTCAAAATACGCTGTCTTTGAACCCCTTGCCCAGGTGGACGGGGAAAAGGAACAGCCGGAAATCGTGATATTCCTGGCAACACCGGATCAACTTTCCGCCCTTGTGATCCTGGCTAACTATGGAAGAAAGGGAA
>JAFDIX010001021.1 GCA_019307805.1 Deltaproteobacteria bacterium
TATGCATTCATGGAGTCATACCTGGCAGGATAGTGGAATACGGGTGAGGGATTCTTCCCTGCGCCTGAGACCCCGGTCTTGGCGTCACAGATAATGGATTCGACCTCTATGACCTCTGACTTAAGGGCCGGGGCCAGGCCCAGGATACAGCTGACTGCAAAGCATCCGGGGTTTCCCACCAGGTCAGTTCCGGCGATCTCTTTTCTATGGAGCTCTGCAAGACCGTACGCAGACCGCGGCAGCAGATCCGGGGACGCGTGCTCTTTCTCCCTTCCGATCCTGGCGGCGTATCCTTTGTAGGTTTCCAGGTCATTGAACCGGAAATCCCCGCTATAGTCTATAACCTTTACACCCTTTTCCAGCCAGGCCGCCGCCCCGTTCTGCCCCACCCCGTCAGGGGTGGAAAAGAAGACCACGTCGAAATCATCGGGGCAGTCCTTATCACCGGGATCGATGAGAGGCATATCGCAGAATCCTTTGAGGTGGGGGTAAAGGTCGCTGATTGGCTTACCCACATCCTGTTTGTCCATCAGGGCGGCTATCTCCGCATTGGGATGACCGAGGAGAAGTTCGATCGCTCCGCATCCCCCATAACCCCCGGCACCGATAATACCTACTTTTATCTTATCCATGTTGCATGTCCTTTGTTTTTATTGATGACCGGATCACTCTTTCATAATCAACTAATTCATTAAGCCCTGCACCGTGAGCCCCAGGCCTTGTGCCCTACATCTTTATTTTACCTACACATTAAATCTGAAATTAACAATATCTCCGTCCAGCACAGTGTACTCCTTGCCTTCCAGACGGACATGTCCGGCCTTCCTGGCCTCTTTAAAGCTGCCATATTCCTGGAGGTCGCTGTATGCCAGGACCTCGGCCCGGATAAATCCCTTCTGTATATCCGAGTGTACGGCGCCAGCGGCCTCAAGGGCCGGCGTTTATTCAACCAGAAATTCCCCGGCCTCTTCAGGCAACATGGAGGCGATCTCCATCTCGAGACGGCCCCTCACAGCCAGGAGCTCAAACCCCTCGGGTATCGTTCCCCACTCAGGCAATGACTCATTATCCTCATCATTATTGATGATCACGAGGTGGGGTTTGGCTGAAAGGAAGGTAAACCCTTTCAACTGCGGGGCAATAACCAGTTCCGGATTCATACGAAGCGGTCGGCCCTCCTCTAAGAGTTCACAGCACGACCTGACCAGAGAGTACTCCTCTTCATCCTTTTTCCTTCCCCTTTTGAGGTCCGCTTCTATCCTCTCGATCCTCTTTTCAGCCACTGCAAGGTCACTCAGTATCATTTCCTCTTCAAGACCCCGGAAATCCTTTTCAGGTGTGGGGGCCATACCGCCGGCATCCTTGAAGTTGCGTACCACATGAATCAGCGCATCACAGACTCGCGCCTGATTCCAGGCTGCGCTCTCAGACTTGGAAGACGTTCCTGATAAGATATCTGAAGGGAGTAGATACTCCACCTGGGCATAGGTGATCTTCTTTGGCTTATACATCCCGGACAGGTTATCCACCCTTTCATCCATCACCTTGACCGTGCCGATCCTCTGGTCCTTTCTGGACTGCTTCAGAGTCTCGTCCTCTCCCCTTGCACCGGTCAGGGCGTCAAAGATAGTCGATCTGCCGCATTGTGGAAGCCCTATAATACCAAGTTTCATAGGTTAGGCCCCCTTTAACTACGTAATATTGATGAGTATTTTAAAAATCCAGCCATTTTATCTGACGGGATGATATTCGTTTTTACAAATAGAATCAATAGGATTCTGTTTCTTTAACAAATAAATAATAGTCATTATCATCTGCATACCCTCTCCAAATTACCCATTTGTTACATATGGATTTTCTGAGATATTCAGGGCTGACACCATTAAAAACTTGACACTATCTCTTTAACCCAATACATTAACCAAGTAGTTAATCTTTTTAGTTAATGAAGCTCCCTGCAGTCTGCTGAAGAGGGACGTTATATGAAATCACATAGCGATTTCATAAACCCCGTCAGAATCGGGAAGAGAGATGAAAAAGAAGACATTACAGGAGAAACGTGACGAATCGATCCA
>JAFDIX010000453.1 GCA_019307805.1 Deltaproteobacteria bacterium
TTTGCCGGGATCACCGTATTTCGCAGGCTTATTCCGCCAAAGGCCAATCTGGTGAGATTTTACGGCCTTGAGAGCAGGGCCATTATCCATCCAATTCGTTCCTGTGATCTCACCGGGGAGGATGTGGAAGGATTGTTCGACAAAAAGGTGATGGAATCCAGCATTTGGCCGAAATTTGAGGCAGTGGCAAAACAGTGCATTGACGATGGGGCCGAGGTCGTTATCTGTGATGATGCATGGCTTGCCCCGGCGCTTTCCTATTTTGGATACTTCTGGGTCCCGGGTACCCAGGTGCCAATCCTTGACGCATCAGCTGCTGCGATCAAGGCGGCTGAAACACTGGTTGATCTGAAGAAGACGGAAACCCTTGGCGTGTCCCGGCATCTCACCTATGAACGGGGTACGGAAGAAGAGATCAAGGGCGCACGGGAACACTACTGGGGCTGATGAAGGTCAGCGAATAGGAACCTAGGGTCCGGAGGCAACATGCCCAAACAAAAAGAGTTCAGGGTGATCGGCAAGAGGTTGCCCAATGTGGAGGCCTTTGACAAGGTCACCGGTGCGGCAAAATACACGGATGACATTACCCTGAACCGCATGCTCTACGGGAAGGTGCTCAGGAGTCCCCATCCCCATGCTGAAATAAAAAACGTCGATTTCAGCGAGGCAAAAACGCTTCCGGGGGTGGTGGATGTCATTGTGGGGAAGGATATCCCTCACAATTCCAGAATACTGGGATCCACGGTGAATGATCAGAGCGTTCTCACGGAAGACAAGGTGCGGTTCATTGGAGACGCTGTGGCGGCGGTGGCGGCGACTACACCGGAAATCGCTGAAAAGGCCCTGGAGCTTATTCAGGTGGATTATAAGGTGTTGCCCCCCCTGTTGACCATGAAAGAGGCCATGTCTCCGGACGCACCCCGAATCCACGACTACGCGGTAAAAAATGTGGCCAGTGTTCGAAAGGTCCGGTTTGGAGATATTGAGGAAGGTTTTCAAGAGGCAGACCATATCTTTGAGGGTGAATTTGAGACCCAGTCCCAGGAGCATGCCACCCTGGAACCCATGTCGGCCATCGCCCAGCATGATCCCAGGGGGGAGTTGACGGTCTGGACCGGTACCCAGACCCCTTACAAGGAAAAGGCGATCCTCTCAAGGGCCTTTGGAATTCCTCACCATAAGATCCGTGTGATTGTTCCGGCCGTGGGGGGTGGTTTTGGCGGGAAAGATGTGCAGATGCGCGTTATCTATATCACCGTTGCTCTGGCCATCAAGTGCTCGGGTCAACCCGTAAAGATCATATACAACCGGGAGGAGGATCTGGTCAGTGACACCATCCGGCATCCCACAAAGATCCATTTGAAAACCGGGCTCAAAAAGGATGGGACGATCACGGCGAGGCAATGTACGCTTTACATGAACAACGGGTCCTATACCCACCACGGTGATCTGGTGTGCGGCGCCATAGGGGTGGTCTTTGCCGGCGTATATAAAACACCCCATCTTCACTATGATTCACACCTCATTTATACGAATACGCCCTTTGGAGGACCCTGTCGGGGCTTTGGGAATGTCCAGGTGACCTATGCCGTAGAATCCCACATGGACGATATCGCCAATGCCCTCGGCATGGACCCGGTGGCCCTGAGATTGAAGAATGCCGTCGTGGAAGGAGACTCTACGGCACGGGGTACGGAAGTGGGCCGGTGTGCCCTGAAGGAATGCATTCAAAGCGCGGCAGATGCCATTGGCTGGGAAGAGAAAAGGAGCGCAAAAAAGCAGGGGAGAAAGGTCCGGGGCGTGGGCATTGCCTGCGGGAACCACTGGTGCGGATGGCGCACGGGATTTGATGGAAACATATGGAGAACGGGATTTCGTGATGCAGAAGAATTGTATGATGAGAATCCGGGATCCGAGTTTTTGAATGTCATTGATGGACGGGCCGGTTGGCGGGATCACTTTCAACAGCCGCTCTATGATTCGGACGCTTCTTCCTGCATCCTGAACATGAATGAGGACGGGACGGTCGTGATTCAGATCGGTGACCCTGAAATCGGGCAGGGTGTCAAGACGGCCATGGCCATGATTGCTGCCGAGGAACTGGGCCTGGGGTTGGAGGATATCAAGGTGGTCGGGGTGGATACGGACGCGGGGGCCTTCGGGATTGGGTCCTACTCATCCCGGGTCACCCTGGTCCTTGGCAATGCGGTCGTGGATGCTGCCCGAATGGCCAAGGCCGCCCTCCTGAAGATCGCAGGCAATATCCTCGAGGAGGCGCCTAAAAATCTCACCATTGAGGATCGGTGGATCTGTTCCAGGAGCAATCCCCAGAAACGCATAATGGTGGGTGATGCCGCTTTTCGCGCCTTCTCCCAGAGGGAGGGCGGGGAGCTGGTGTTTCATGGATACCATGACCCGGACTCCACCATCCCGGATAAAAAAACCGGACGGGGCACCATTTCGGCCACCTGGAGTTATTTCGCCCAGGCCATCGAAGTGGAGGTCGACAGGGAGACCGGGGATGTAGAGATTATCAACTTCAAGTCGGCCCATGACGTGGGCACCCTCATCAACCCCCTGGGGGCCGAGGGACAGGTGGAAGGCGCGAGCCATCAGGGGATCGGGTACGCCTTTTCAGAAAAACTCAATTGGAAACACGGGGGGAGAATCGCAAATCCCAACCTCCTCAACTACCGGATTCCCACGCCTGAGCAGATGTGCACGATTGATTCCATCTTCATCGAGTCGGATGATCCCAAGGGGCCCTTCGGGGCCAAGGGGTTGGGAGAGCCGGCTTCGGTTCCCGCGGCCCCTGCCATCGGGAATGCCATTGAAAATGCCCTCGGCGTGAGAATAGGATCTCTCCCATTCACGCCGGACAAGATCCTGAAAGCCATAAACAAGGAATAGGACATCCAATGCATGCAAATCTCACATTTGATTATATCCGTGCGGATACACTTGAAAGTGCCCTGGCCGCTCTGGACGAACATGGCAGTGAGGCCCGCATAATAGCGGGGGGTACGGAATTGCTGGTCAACATGAAGCAACATGCCATGATGCCCAAAGTACTCATCGATATTGAATCGATCCCGGAGCTTAAGGGCATTACCGAGGAAGCGGGTGCCATTAAAATTGGCGCCCGCACCCCGCTTTGTGAAATTGAACGCTCAATCAAGGTAAAAGAAGGGGCTGCGCTCCTGGCTGAGGCCATCGGGTCCATTGCCACGGTGCAAATACGGAACCTGGGGACTATTGGGGGAAATATTTGTCAAACCGTGAAATGTCCCTTTTTCAACCAATCCCATATCAATCTCTTTATGCGGGAAGCCATTGAACCCTGCCGTCAGAAGGGGGGCAAGGTGTGCCATGCTGCCGGGATTGATTCGCTGACCCATTCTGTTCTGGGAAAACCCGTGAACGGCTGCGTGGCAACGACCGCCTCTGATTTGGCAGCGCCCCTGACGGCGCTTCATGCACTGGCCGGGGTTGCAGGTCCTGCAGGGCAAAGCAGAATTTCCGTGGAGGATTTTTTTGTGGGTGGGGGCAGGACCTCCCTCAAGGACAATGAGATCCTCACACACGTTATTGTCCCCCCAATGGAAGAGGGAGCAAGGGGAAGATATATCAAATATGCCCACAGTACCCGGAATTTCCCTATCCTGAGCCTTGCCGTGATACTTCGC
>JAFDIX010000454.1 GCA_019307805.1 Deltaproteobacteria bacterium
ATTGCACGGGTATTCATCATTATTAATGGCATAGCCTGATATCTCTGATGCGCCGTCGATGTACTCTTCCAGGACTGGGGAAAAGTGGCGCGTCACGAAAAAAGAGTGGTTACAAAGGACGCCATATGTATTATATGCTGAAGGCGCTATTTGCCAAAAGGAATTCTGCAGGCATATTTTCGGATGGATTTTGCACGAGGCGCCAAGGGCCATAGATGCAAAGAGGAGGAATATTGTATGTCAGGGATTGAACCGGGAGGGGAACACCTTCGCAAGGCCATAAAATGGATTTCCGCAGAACGACAGGAGGATGGTGAAAAAGGGATTGTAAGACTCATTGAGGAGGCCTGTATTCGATTTAATCTCTCCCCGGTGGATGAAGCGTTTCTTGATTCGTTTTTTAAAGAGAAGGGGGCCCAGGGGTGATCTCATTATCGGATCATCCGTGAATTTGGATAATATCCTTTTCTTTCATCTGGTTTCGAATAAATTTCGTAAGGCGGGCAAAGAACAAAGCGATGGTAATGATAAATAAAACCCCCACCAGGATTGGCATCCAGAACCCGTCCTGCTGCGAGTGGCGCAGACCGACCCATATGGAGATCAGTCCGACGAAAGAGATATAGACTGAGACAAGACCCCCAAAGATGAGCAGGAAATAGAGCCCGACGTTCTTCAGGGGCAAAGGTCCGGATTCATTCATTGGAGAATTTCCTTTAGCTTCTTTTCCAGGAAGTTTACCTGATTCTTTATCTTTCCATCAATCTGTATTTTATGTTCAATAACCTCCGACGCATAGAGCACCGTCGAGTGCTTGCGGTTGATGGATCGTCCGATATCCTCTACCGTATGCTCCGTATGATGACGGCAGAGGTAGACATACACATTTCTCGGAAAGGCATGAATTTTTTTTCTCGATTTTGATCGCAGCAACAGAGGATCCACCTTGAAATAGGTGCAGACGATTTTTTCCACGTTTTCCATGGAGATCGCCCGCTCTGCAGACACATGACAGCGGACCACCTCCTGAACCAGATCTCTATCTATTGTGGCATGCAACAAATCTGATTTGGCCTTGACACATCGCAGAGCGCTCTCCATCTGCCGGATATCCCGGGTCAGATGCCGGGAGAGGAGATGAATGATCTCTTCTGAAAGGGTAAGGCCCTGCTCCTGGGCCTTTTTTGCAATAATTTTGAGCCTCGTTTTGAAATCAGGTTTCTCCAGGGTGGTGATTATACCTGAGGTAAGGCGGGAGGATAGTTCCCGGGAGAGGTTGGGGATGTCCTTTGGCAGCAGGGAGCTGGTAAAAATGATCTTTTTGTGATCATTAGAAAGTGCATCCAGGGTATAGCCCAGTTCAAGCTGGGTCTTCTCTTTGCCGCTGAGAAAATGGATTTCCTCCAACAGAAGGACGTCACAGGAACGACGGTACTTGTTCTTAAATTGATCAATGCGGTTGTTTCTCAAGGCGAAGATCATCTCATTGACAAAATCTTCAGCCGTTATGTAGCACACTTTACGATTGCGGTTCTCTTCAAGAACGGAATGGCCGATCGCCTGGGAGAGGTGGCTCTTTCCCAGACCCGTGGAGGAGAAAATGTAGAGATGATTGTAAGGCCAGTGATCTCCCAATGCAACGGCCCTGGAGGCAGAGTAGGCAAACTCATTGCAGTGGCCAACGACAAAACGATCAAAGGTGAAATCATCATTGAGCCATTTTCTGCCCAGGAGATTCGGGCTGTTGGCATGGGGTAGGGGCAACTGCCTGGAATCCCGCACTGTGCGGGGAACAGGCGTTCCCCTTTTGAGGGCCTTGGTCTCCAGGGAGAGGGTGTAATCCTTTTCACCAATGGTGCAGAGCTTCTCCCGAATCATGGCCAAATAATTCTCGGAAATCCATTTAAAGGAGAATTTGTTGGGACATTCGAGCACACCGGTGCGGGCACTTTTTTCAAGGAAATTCAGGGGGCTGATCCACATGGAAAAGCTTGTGTTCGGAATCTCGCCCCTAATCTGTTTCTTCGCCTCTTCCCAGATAGTTCCCATTACAGCCTCAACAGACAGATAGAGAGGAGTTTTTCGGATAGGGTCATTGCCAGTGGTAGGATGACTTTTACATAAATATCCTAAAACCTGTCAAAGCGGATGAGTCGCGGCAACGATTTAGCGCCCCCCCTCTTCTTGACAACTTATAAGGTGTTGAAAAGAGGAAGCATATTTTCATGCCGCCATAAGGTTCTGTAGGGAAGCGCTAAATGGGCTGAAAGTATTCTCCTTTTAATTCAAAGGTTTTGGGTGGTTTTTATGATGGTGTATAATTATACCAACAATTCTCAAACTCTCATTTTCTTTAGATATCATCAAATTTTGGCGAATTTTATAGAAATACACTTCATTTTTTCGGTATTTTGGGGCCGTGGTTGTGGCCATGTCGGCAAGGTAAGATTTTTGCATAGACTTGGAGAGGCCTACAGGTCAGGGTACTAGGTACTTTGCAATTGTATTCATTGGCGTCCTTCGGTATAATTACTGCAAAATATTTTAGAAAAATAAATTTAAATTTTTCTGCAAATTTCTGAGATAATTTGAGATGGCACGGCTTACCATTGCATTACTGGCCGGAGGCAGGTCCGGAGAAAGGGAAGTCTCCCTGAGAAGCGGCGAGGCGGTCTACCTGGCCCTGGACCCGGCGAAATACAACGTGACAAGGTATGACCCGAGGGATGATTTGGCTCGCCTCATCCGGGAAAGAGAGGACATTGACCTCGCCTTTGTGCTGCTTCATGGCAAATTTGGGGAAGACGGGCGTATGCAGGGGTTTCTTGATCTATTGGACATCCCCTTTGTGGGCTCGGGTGTCCTTTCAAGTGCCCTGTCCATGAATAAAAAAATGGCCAAAGGGATCTATCGCCGGGCGGGCTTAACCGTTGCAGAGGATATCGTTATCACTCGTGGAACGGCCATAGGTGCGGATGAAATCATTGAAAAATTAGGCGAATTCCTGGTGGTGAAACCCGTGGCAGAGGGGTCCAGCCTGGGCATATCCTTGTGCCGCACGAAGGAGGCGCTTCAAAAAGGGATAGGGCTGGCGTTTCAACATGATCGTGAGGTCATGGTGGAACAGTACATCAAAGGGACGGAGGTGACGGGGTGCGTTTTGGGAACCACATCCCTGACAGCATTGCCCCTTGTGGAAATCAGGCCTAGTGCGGAATATGCCTTTTTTGATTACGAGGCCAAATATATCCCTGGGGCCACGGAGGAAATCTGCCCCGCGCCCCTGCCCAAGGACCACACAGAGAGGGCCCAAAGCTGTGCCAAGGCGGCCCACAGTGCCCTGATGTGCGATGTGTGGAGCCGGACAGATATGATTTTGAAAGACGAAGAGATTTTTATTTTGGAGACCAACACCATTCCCGGGATGACGGAAAACAGCCTGGTCCCCCGGGCAGCCAGGGCCGCCGGCATGTCTCTGTCGGATTTTGTGGACCGGCTGATTCAGCTCTCCCTCGAAAAAACACAATAACCAGTAACGAGTAACAAGCAACGAGTAACGAGCAAACGGTTTTATAGTTATTTGTTATTTGATTAATTTTGAATTCTTAATTTTTAACGTTGAATGAAGTAGGTTTCGCGTATACTCCCCCCGTCCCTCTGTCCCCCCATCCCCTCGTCCC
>JAFDIX010000455.1 GCA_019307805.1 Deltaproteobacteria bacterium
TTTTTGTAGCATAGGCAATCCGCTCCTCCAGCAATTGGGCGATACTTCCCCATTCCTCAGTCATGACCGATCCCCCGAGCAACAGAATATCAAAGGGGCTATCATTCTTCTTGATGCTTTCCGCCTCAACATCCTTCAGCTCAGGATAGTAAAAATAGGTTGCAGGGCTGAAAAATGGGACATCTCTTCTGATGCTCCATTCCGTCCTGGAAATGATTTCAAGAACCAGGCACAGGAACAGAACATAGAGAAAAAGGACGAGGATTTTTTTTCTGATCATCTTCAATACCGGTGTGGTTCAGGTTGGGATGCGTTACTGCGGATACATCTCCAGAATCCGTTTCTCCAGTTGTCGGGCCATGATGCTGTGACCCAGCGGGCTCGTGTGGGCGTCATAGGGCATTAGGTAGAGACTGTTGGTATCTTTTATGCCCTCAAAGGAAGGCGTCATATCCAGAAAGGGAACACCGCATCTGTCGCAGATTTCCCTAAGTAGCTTGTTCACCCCCTGGAGTTCCGGGTGCCCCAGCTGGATCACATCAGGGATCAAAAACACGAGAACCCTGATCTGGTGCGCTTCAGCGACCTGGAGGAGCTTTCTGAGCCGGATTTCAAACTTCCTGTAGATTTGAGGATCCGCCTCCCCTTTCAGCAGGAGCCCGACTTTGGCTTTATTAATGAATGCCCGCCTCTCTTCAATGCTTTTTAACCACGTGGCCCCCACGAGGTGGCGATAACGGTATTTGAGCATTTCAAATGAATTACGGATGAAATTGACGATTCGAAGTGAGCTGAGGGATCGGTATCTCTGCGGATCAGAAGCTTTCATTTCGGTGAAGGGATCCCCATTGAAATCATCAAAGAATACCCCGATGATCATCAGATCGGGTCGGTACCGATACCCACAACATTTGACATATGCCAGGTACTGCCACATGTTGTATCCTGTCACGCCGGCGTTGATCACGTCCCAGGGTCCATCACCCTCATTCAGGCGCCTCTCCAGTTGTTTCAAATAGGAATCCTTCGAATCCACCTGATACCCGAAGGTAAAGCTGTCCCCAATGCCCAATATCCGCCTCGTCCCCTCAGGTTTCTCCCATTTGCGTTCCCTGTCCCGAAGCCCGTGGGAATTGATATTGATGCTCCCGTCCCGCAGATTGGGGACGAGTTGATAGCCAAGAACGCCTGATGGCTCGGTGATATGCTTCAGGCTTGGCAGTGAAATGGGCAGATCGAGCACTCTGAGGCCGGCCTCTGCAAGGAGTGTAACAAGGAAGAGCGTGACGATGACGGTAAGGCTATTGATCCATCCTATCCCCAGGAAAAAACGGACAAGTAGAAGAAAAAAGACAATGAGGAGGGGGTTTGCAAGGTTATAGTTGCTGATTCTGATGCCCAGGACATGGAATTCAAAGCCTCCTGTCCAGGCAATAGCCAATATCAGGGCAAGAAAAAGAAGGATCAGGATATTGAGAATCCATTTCACCGCCCTGAATTTATTTTCGGCCATGTGTTGAAAATCCTGCTTCGAAGATTGCTTAACGTGCTGAAAACCCTCCCATGCCTGGAAAAAACTCATGAGAAAAAGGTGGGGGATGATCCCCTTTAAGAAGTTCCTGAATGGTGCGATGCATAGAACTCCCAGCTTCTCTAAAAGAGGGCATAGATAAAAGGCGCCACAGCACTTCCCTCGGTAAAAATGATCAACATGCCCATGAGGGAGAGCATGACGACGATGGGCAGCAGCCAGTACCGCTTGCGCACCCTGAGAAATTCCCAGAATTCGCTGATGAGTGATTGATTTGCCATTGATTCCTCCTCAAAATCGTTTAAAAAACTGTTCCCTGGGCTGTGCCGGTTCGGGCCTGGACACCCAGTAACTGGTCGCACTGCTATCGGGCGCCCCCGGTATGGGGGAACCACTGATCAGCCTCTTCAGCAACCCTGACGGTGTTATTACAAGATAATAGGCCAAGGTCAGCATGAGAGTCGTGATGCCCCTGCCCATGGCATGGGCAACGCCCATCCACCCCTTATATACGGGGCGCAGGGGAGTTGGCAAAAGAACAAATCCCAGCCCCAACAGGGAGAGAAACCCGAAGAGGTAGGTGGGAATCGGGCTGCCCCGCCAAAAGCCGATACTGCTCAAGATTCCAAAAAACACCAGAGCAATGGCCCCAAATTTTCTGATCTGTCCCGGTTCAGTCGAGTTCGAGTTCATTTCTCCATTCTTCCCCTTCTTCCCATGGAGGCTGTTGCTCCTTGAGCAGGATAAAATCCTCTAACACCAGCACATCCATTTCCGTGCGCATAAAACACCGGTAGGCGTCTTCATGGGTGCATATGATGGGCTCTCCCCGCACGTTAAAACTGGTGTTCACGATCACGGCACATCCCGTCAGTTTTTCAAATTCTGCGATGACTTCATGATAATCCGGTTTGTCTTCCTGGTTGACCGTCTGAATCCTCGCAGAATAGTCCAGATGGGTCACTGCCGGAATGTCGCTCCTTTTGTGTTTCAAGCGCTCCATCATGTCCGATCCATCACCGGATGGTTGAGGAAAGCATCGGCTCTCCCGGACCTGGGACACCAGAAGCATATAGGGACTCGGTCTGTCCATATCAAAATATTCCGAGACCTTTTCCTCCAGAACCGTTGGCGCAAAGGGTCTGAAGGACTCCCGGTACTTGATCTTCAGGTTCATCACGCTCTGGGTCTCGGTTTGGCGCGGATCCCCCAGGATACTTCTTGCCCCGAGGGCCCTCGGTCCGAACTCCATGCGGCCTGCCATATAGCCCACAATCTTCCCCTGGGCAATCTTGTCTGCAATGGCCCGGGCCCTTTCGCCGGACTCAAGTTTTACATAGGGGTATTTGTGTTCATCTAAAAACCCTTTCACCGTGGTATTGGAAAAGGCAGGACCCAGATAGGAACCCCGCTGGTTGTCCTTGCCCGCTGTGAACACCCTTTCATTTTCCAAAAAGCGATGCCAGACCGAGAGCACTGCGCCCATGGCGCCTCCCGCATCACCCGCTGCAGGCTGTATCCAGATGTCTTCAAAGGGCCCTTCCCGAAGGATGCGCCCGTTGGCCACACAGTTCAGGGCCACGCCCCCCGCCAGGCACAGATATTTCTGGTTTGTCTCGGCATGGACATGGCGGACCATCTTCATGATCACATCCTCTGTCACCGACTGAATGCTGGCGGCGATATCCATCTCCCTCTGGGTGATCTCCGTCTCCGGCTTTCGGGGCGGACCCCCAAAGAGCCGGTCAAAACGTTTGCTGGTCATCCGCAGGCCCCCAAGGAAATCAAAGTATTTCAGATTCATGCGAAGGGAGCCATCCTCCTTCACATCGATGAGCTCCTTGAGTATGGGATCCTTGTAGATGGGTTTTCCGTAAGGGGCCAGGCCCATGAGTTTGTATTCCCCGGAGTTGACCTTGAAACCGGTAAAGTAGGTAAAGGCGGAATAGAGCAGCCCCAGGGAATCGGGAAAGTGAAGCTCCTTGAGCAGGGTGATATCCTTCCCCCTGCCGAATCCGTAACTGGCCGTGGCCCACTCCCCTACCCCGTCAACGGTCAATATGGCCGCCTCCTCAAAGGGGGATGGATAGAACGCCGATGCCGCATGGGATTCATGGTGCTCCGTATAGAGGACCTCTCCCACCTCTCCCCCGTACCCTATTTCATTCTCGATGACCTTTGGGACATGCAGTTTTTTACCGAGCCACAGGGGCATGGCCTCGAGCCATGAGCGCAGTCCCTTTGGAGCCACCGTCAGGTAGCTCAGGAGCAGGCGCTCGAAGGTCAGGAAGGGTTTGTCATAGAACACCACATATGTCAGTTCATCGGCAGTAACGCCCGCCTCCTCCAGGCAGTAGGTAATGGCGCTTTTGGGAAAACGGGGGTCATGTTTTTTCCTCGTAAAACGCTCTTCCTGGGCTGCGGCCACGATCCTGCCATCAACCATGATGCAGGCAGCACTGTCATGATAAAAACAGGATATCCCCAAAATATTTTGTTTGTTCATATCAAAACCCTACTCTTCTAAAACCCTTGACAGGCAGCAATGATCTCTCCTTCTGATGACAGCGTGGAAAATCCCTTCTTTGCCCGGGT
>JAFDIX010000456.1 GCA_019307805.1 Deltaproteobacteria bacterium
CCGACTGTAACTTTATTGTTCCCTCCGTACTTCGCCGCGGAGACCTTCAGGTCGCTGTTTCCACCTCAGGAAAGAGCCCTGTCATGGCAAGGAAAGTGCGAAAAGACATGGAAAGAGTTTTGGGGGACGAATACGGGCACCTTCTGGCGCTTATGGGGCACATTCGGAAAGAGGTCCTTTCAAGGGGTCTTTCCCAGGAAGAAAATCGGGGGATATTCTATCAGATAGCTGATTCCCCTATTCTGGAGGCCCTTGCGTCTGAAGACTGGAAGGGCGCGGCCCATACCCTGTGCGGCATCCTCAATCGGGAAGTATCCGCCGATGAAGTGAAGAACTATATAAAGAGTGAGTGATCATCATGGCCCCATTATTATTCAGCCTGGCCCTTGCACTGGTCCTCCTTGCAACAGGGGGATTCATCGTCTATATCATCAAGCAGCAGAAGTCTGTGTATCAGTGGTCCTACCGAATACTAGTGGTCGGCTTTATTTGCCACACCCTCTATTTCGCCTATCAGTACTATTCCCTGGGTGTCGCACCGGTACTGTCCCTTAAGTCTTCGCTCTCTTTCTTTGCCTGGGCCATCATTGGTGCCTACCTTGTTTTACACCTGAAGTTTCGACTGATGGTGCTGGGCTCATTTATTGCCCCCTTTGGTGCCTTTCTGATGGTTATCTCCAGCACAATCCCCGGCACTGAGGTGACCGTTCAACCCATGTTCAGGAGCTTGTGGCTCACTATCCATGTAGGGACCATATTCATTGGGAACGGAATATTTGCGATGGCCTTCATGGCCGCCATAATGTATCTGATCCAGGAACACCAAATAAAAAGAAAGCACTTCGGATCTTTCTTTAAGCGGCTCCCGTCACTCCAGACCCTGGATTCCATCAACCACTATACCTTGATCTACGGGTTTCCCTTCTTGACCCTTGGAATGATAACAGGCGCCATCTATGCCCAGTATGCGCTTGGAAGCTATTGGCGATGGGACCCGAAGGAGGTGTGGTCTCTCATAACCTGGTTGTTGTATGCCACCCTCCTTCATGAACGGCTTACCGTGGGTTGGCGAGGACGAAAAGCGGCGATCATGTCCATTTTCGCCTTTCTAGTTTTGATCTTTACCTTTGTCGGGGCAAGCCTCTGGCTCAGTGATTATCACAGCTTCAAGAGTCTGGAAGGCGGACTGCGCCCATGATTGAGATTCTCAACATCGGTATGAACCACGAGACAGCCCCTGTCGCATTGCGGGAATGTCTTGCCGGTGACACGAAAAATGCGGGGAAGGCTCTCATGAGCATGCGGGATTTGTCCTGTATCAAGGAAGGTCTTTTTCTCTCCACATGCAACCGGGTGGAGACGCTCTGTACTACTGATAATTCTGAGGAGGCGAGCAGGGCCATCATTTCAATCATGGTCCAAATGGGCGGTTTACCCGAAGATCAGTTTATTTCAAGTCTTTTTACCTTCAAGGGTAGGGAGGCCGTTCAGCACATATTTCGGGTTGCATCGAGCCTGGATTCCATGGTTGTGGGTGAACCCCAAATACTGGGACAGATCAAAGAGGCATACGCCCTGGCAACAAGGGAGAAGACTTCCGGAGTCATCATCAACAGGCTCATGCACCGGGCCTTCCATGTGGCCAAGCGGGTCAGGACGGAAACGGGAATCGCCGATGCAGCGGTTTCCATAAGCTACGCCGCCGTGGAGCTTGCCAAAAAGATTTTTTATGAACTCGAGGGGAAGCAGGTCCTCCTCATAGGGGCCGGTGAGATGGCAGAACTAGCGGCAAGACATCTCATGGGCAATGGTGTTATTTCCCTTGCCGTGGCAAACCGTACCTTCCAGAGTGCGGTCCAGGTGGCCGAGGCCATGCATGGGAAAGCCGTTTCCTTTGAGGAAATCGATCTGCAACTCCTTGAGGCGGATATTGTTATCTCTTCAACGGCCGCGAGGGACTTTATCATACACTACGACCAGGTGAGAGGGTGTATGAAAAAGAGGCGTAACCGGCCTCTTTTTTTTATTGACATAGCGGTTCCGAGGGATGTGGATCCCCGGGTCAATGATCTCGGAAACGTCTATGTCTATGATATCGACGACCTTAAAGGGGTTGTCGAGATGAATGTCGGGCAGAGACAGCAAGAGGCGGTAAAGGCGGACAGGATCATTCAAGAGGAAGTCATTAAATTTGACAATTGGCTCAAAACCCTGGCCGTGGTTCCGACCATCGTTTCACTCAAAGAGAAGGCAGAGGCGATACGCCAGGCTGAAATGCAAAAAAGCCTTGGTGGTTTTAAGAACCTGACTCCGGACCAAATGCGCCTATTGGAGACACTCACCCAATCCATTGCTGAGAAGATCATCAATGATCCTATTCTCGTGTTAAAACGCAAGGCGGACAGGGCCACCAGGGATACCTACCTGGATATGGCACGTAAGCTGTTCAAGCTTGACCAGGATAATGAAGAAAGGAGTTAAAATGGACATCACCAAGATGGTCAGGAACCTGAGAAGACGCAAAAATTCTGAAAAAATAGGGATGATTGTCAGTCATCTCGGGATAGTCAGGGGGACGAGTCTGGATGGCCAGAAAGTGACAAGCATTCAAGTGGAATATGACCATGAAGCCATTCAGAATATCATTCAGGACATCAAACGCTCCAAGGGGATTTTTGATGTCCAGGTACAAACCAAAGAAGGACGTCTCAAGGTAGGGGATGAAATACTGGCTGTAGTGGTTGCGGGCGATATTCGGGAAAACGTTTTTCCCGCACTGATAAAAACCGTCAATCGCATTAAAGCAGATGCAAGCAAAAAAAAGGAAACCCTGTCCAAGAGAAGGCCCAAGTGAGAGGAGACGCGATCAGACCATGGGAATGGTAGATGTGAGTGAAAAACCGATTATTCGCCGAATGGCGCAGGCCGCCGGAAGAATTTATTTATCAGCAGAAACAATTGTTACTGTCAGGGAAGGGAAGATAAAGAAGGGAGACCCCCTTCAGGCGGCTGAAATCGCTGCCATGAATGCAGCGAAACAGACCCATCTCCTGATTCCCCATTGCCATCAGATCCCATTAGAAACGGTACGGGTGGATTTTGAGATGTCAGAGGATCGCGTGGACGCCACATGTTTGGTGAGGACCCATGCCAAGACCGGTGTGGAAATGGAGGCCCTGGTCGGGGTCACCATGGCACTAAATACAATCTGGGATATGGTCAAGTACTTGGAAAAGGACCAAAAGGGTCAATACCCGTCCACCCGCATAACGGATATCAAGGTCCTGAAGAAGGAAAAGCAGGAAGTATAATGATCCCTCCTTGGTTCAACTTCAGGCTGCACAGGAACGTGTGCGGTTTTGCACAACCCGGTGTGCATTTTTCTCAACACCCAGAGGGCCGAAACAACATACCCGCCTGCAACAAAACGCCACCATTCAAATTTTTTAAAGACTGTTTTTGAGGGATTGTTCAGGAACGGCAGGCCTTTAAGAATATATGCCCCCGCATTCATCTTGAGCAAAAGAAAATATAGGCGGGAAGATCGATTTTGGCATGGATGTTGTACTACAAAAGTACTAAAGGAGTTGCATTCCAATCCTCCTTCTCCTTTGACCGGCATGGCGGGGGTGCGGATGATAAAAATCCCATTCATAACCCCCAT
>JAFDIX010000457.1 GCA_019307805.1 Deltaproteobacteria bacterium
GGGCATAGCCGAGCTACTACAGGTGGAGCAGAAGAAGCAGACCTCCGGGTTTGACCTCTGGCTTGGCTGTATGAACGGAGACCCCAAGTACACGGCTGAGATGGAGGCATACAACCGACAGGATGTGCGCTCCCTTGAGCAAGTGTACGAGAGGCTTATCCCTTGGACAACCACAGTCAACATGGGACTGTACTACGACACAGACGAGCTGATCTGCTCCAAGTGTGGCTCCCGTCACGTTGAGAAGCGTGGACCCAAGCGTACCAAGGTGGGCTTGTACCAAGCGTACCGCTGCCTAGACTGCATGGGCTATTCTCGTGCTCGTATGAGGGAGAAGCGAGTTGGGCCGGTGCTCACATGACACTCGTACCACAGGGAGACAGTTGGTTCATCAACACAGCTACCGGCTCCACCCAACGGATAGAGGAAGAGGATATGCTGTGTACGTTGTGTGGCTTCGGCGCACACCGACACTTCATCACCTACTACGATGGGTGGGGCACCGTGATGTGTACCCATGAGCAGGTGAGTGACCTGAACTTCAAGATGGTTCGCAAGGTCTTAGCAAGAATGCGGAATATAGAGTAGCCATCTTGGTTATAGGTAGTGACTGCCCCGGGGGACGTAATTCGCAAACGGATTCCCGGGGAGTCAACTTTTAGGAGATACCATGATCGTTGTAGATAGCAGCATCAAGCTGGATAACTTCCGCAGGCACACTGAGAACTACGAGTTAGGTGCCGTAGACATTGAGACCACCATCGCCAATCCCTTTGCAGGGGAGACAAAGCTTGTGTCGGTGGCCTGCTCTTTTGGGGATGTTGTTGGACAGACTTTTGTGTTTAAGGATGACGAGTGGCTCGCCTCGGCGAAGCCCAACCTAGAATCACAGCAGTGGGTCATGCACAACGGGCTGTTCGACAGGCTGATGATGCTGCTGTGGGGATACGACCTGCCCCTCGCCCACGACACGATGGCGATGCAGTACCTGCTCGATCCAGACGAGCCAAAGTCCCTCGAAAAAATCTCAGAAAAATTTCTGGGGCTTTCTTCGTACAAGAACATTGACTACCACAACATACTCGACCATCCGTGGGAGGAAGTTGCTGAGATGAACGCCGAGGACACACGCCGAACACTGGCGTGCTTCCGTCCTCTCGCTGACCTCATCAACGCTGACCCCGAGCTGTCCCGAGTGTACCAGTGGATCATACTGCCAGCGATCAACGAACTGATCGAGGTCACCGTCGCAGGCGTGCCAGTGGACGAGCCACGCTTGACCGAACTCACCGAGCTGTACGCTGGGGTGATAGACAGCCTACTCTGGGAGATACTCAACAGCACACCCAAGCCTGACCCAGCAGTGTATAAGAAGGGGTGGCCCAAGCGTAACAAGACCACAGAAGAGACGTTCAACCCAGCGTCCACCAAACAGGTGGCACACGTTCTCTTTGATCTGTGGAAGCTGCCCGTCCTTGAGAAGACTGCCACCGGCAACCCGTCCACAGGAGCTGATACTCTCATCCAGTTGGAGACCTTCTACACGGAGGGCTTCGAGCAGGAGTGGTTGGGTAAGCTGAGAGAGTTCCGTAAGGCCAAGAAGGTCAACGACTCCTACCTAAAGTCGTGGCCTAAGTTCATTGCGAATGGTAGGATGAACCCCCGTTACAAGCTACTGCATGTAGTGACGGGTAGGCTCTCATCAAGTGAGCCGAACATACAGAACGTCCCTAGGAACAAGGAGTTCAGACGCATCTTCGGAGGCGTGGAAGGATACACATGGATGAAAGCGGATTACAGTCAGGCGGAGCTGAGGATTGCTTCGTGGTTGGCACAAGAACCCACGATGTTACAAGCTTATCAGGAGAACAAAGACCTCCACGCCCTCACTGCGGAGCTTGTCTTGAAAGACTCCACCCCGGGCGCACGGCAAGTAGCAAAGTCCCTCAATTTCGGTCTACTGTACGGCGCAGGTGCGAATACCTTACGGCGAATAGCCCGGCTACAGTACGGGGTGTTCCTGAGTGAAGACGAAGCACACCAACACCGAGAGACATTCTTCGACACCTACCCTGCGTTAGCTGGGTGGCATGAGCGCTCCAAGAACGAGCTGATACTATCCGGTGTCGTGCGCTCCCCTCTGGGACGAGTCCGCTACCTGCCCAACGCCAAGATACCGTGGAAGGTAGAGGAGATGAGGGGCAAGAAGATGCACGCCATACTTGAGGGTATCAACATGCCCGTCCAGTCTATGGCCTCCGACGTTCTGCTCTACAGCATGAACAAGATCGGTCCACAGGTGAGGGCGTTGGGTGCGAGTATCATCGCAGAAGTACATGACGAGCTTGACCTGCTGGTACCCGACGACAGGGTGGATGAGGTAGCTGTCATCGTCAAGCGTGAGATGGAAGACACATCATGGTTAGAAAGATTCGGAATAAATCTGGACGTACCCATGTTGAGTGATATAGAAGTTGGAACTCATTGGGGTTCCTTAACAGATTGGAAACAGAATGGAAATGGCTGAGTGTTTTTTGTGCATAGGCACAGGTTACTACGAGTTCAAGGGCGACGATGTGGAGTGCGCCATGTGTGATGGAACGGGTGAGGTGAAGAAGAGTGAGTATTAGCTTCTCGAAGATGGACACCATGATGCGGTGTGCCAAGAAGTACTACTACAAGTATGTGGAGAAGCTCGTGCCGGTCACGGACTCTGCCGCCTTGTACTTTGGTACGCTGGTGCATGGCATCTGTGAGATTGCATTCAAGTACCACAAAAAGCACGGCAAGTTCCCAGAGCTGCAGTACCTACGGGCTGCCTCCGCATCTCTGTTACCTGAGTACCCAGCCGAAGAGGACATAGATTTGGTGGTGGATGCTCTGGCCTTGGTGGAACGCTACTTAGCTTCCTTCCTGTGGGACGGAGATCAGTTCACCGTCCTAGCTGTGGAAGAAGAGTTTACCTACGGCAACCTCAAGGGTACCCCGGACTTGGTTATCAGACTCACTGATGGCAGGATTCTTGTGATAGATCACAAGACCACATCAGCTACGGTGGATGGGGGCGAGACAACCATGCGATTGCAGGGCTTGCTCTACACCTACCTTGTGAAGAACCATTACGCCACAGAGAACGTGTCTTTCTACTTCTATTACCTGCGGAAGAAGCAGCCCGCCAAGCCTACGATCAACAAGAGCGGTGCTAACAAGGGCAACGTGGGTAGGCTCGCTAACATCGACACCACCTACGAGATACTCAACGAGTTCGTCAAGCAGCATGGGCTGCAGGACAGAGAAGATGTGCGTCATCGCTTGGGTGAACTGCGTGACCAAGACAGGTTCTTCTGGTTGCAAAGACTACCCCAAGACGAGTACACTGAGGCGTTCCTACTGGCTAGGGTGCGAGAGTACACCGCCGAGCTGCGGGAGAAGCGATACTTCCCCATGAGCATCGTGGATGACAACGGATACAAGAGCTGCGACAAGTGCCCATACATCGTGCTCTGCGAGTCAGAGCTGTACGGTTACGACACGGCTATAGCACTAGAAGAGTTCAAGGAGGAAGAATGATAACAGGACGCAAGCCCGGAGATGTAAGGAAGCTAGTGGGTGTCCTCTTCGGACCCCCGAAGACAGCGAAGACAACGACAGCGTGCCCGCCTA
>JAFDIX010000458.1 GCA_019307805.1 Deltaproteobacteria bacterium
CAATGGCACCCTTACCTCGATGGGAAGCTATTCCGACACCTACGAGATTCGCACTTACAATAACGGTCTGTTCAGTGACATCCATCCGGAGAAATGGCAGAAGGCCTTTGCTGCGGGTTGTCAGGAAATGCAGGACCTTATGGGGGATGTGGAGGTCATCGGCCTTTCCGGAACCACTCCGGGAATGACGAGCATGGATGGCGAGGGGAATGTCCTTTATCCCGCGATTCTGATGCTTGATCAAAGATCCAGGAATCAGGCCCAGCGCATCATTGACACCATCGGCATGCAGACCCTCCTGGACATCACCGGAAACATGCCTGTGGCCGGAGGATGTTCCCTGGCCAGCATCCTCTGGATAAAGGACAACCATCCGGACACCTTTGACAAAATACACACATTCGGCCACTCCAACACCTTCATGGGCAAGTGGTTGACCGGGAACTTTGCCATTGATCCTTCTTCCGCATCCCTGACCGCCCTTTACAATACGGTGGCCAATGACCTCACATGGAACAAGGATATCGGGGATGCACTCGGCCTTTCAGTCGAAAAACTCCCCAAACTCATCCCGTCCTATGAGAGTGCGGGGCGTGTCACCAACACCCTCGCAAAGCAACTCGGACTTGTAAGGTTGCCCCAGGTGGTCATTGGTGGCAATGATGCGGTCCTGGCAGCCTATTCTGTGGGCATCGTAGAACCCGGGGATGCGACCAATGTCAATGGTACCTGCGAAATCACCCTGGTCTGCCTGCCAAAATGTCTTGGATCTAAGAACTATAATGTCCGTGCCCATGCCCTTCCCGGGCGTTGGCTTACCCTCTATGTCATGAACGCGGGTGGGAATGCCCTGGAATGGTTCAGAAACCTCTTTTGCAGCGAAATGGAGATTGACGCCTTTTATAATGAATTCATCACAGAGGCCATAGAGACATTTCTGGAACGGGAGAGCTCGATCACATACGTGCCCTACCTCATGGGTTCGCGCTATTCGTTGGAACCCCTCAAGGCCGAGTTCCTGGGTTTGACAGCCGAGACAACCCGGGAAGAACTCATGGCAGCCATGATCAGAGGTCTCTGCCATTACCAAAGGGAACATCTGAAGGAAATCAGCATCGAAGTCCCCCTAAATAAGATGATCCATGTTACGGGAGGGGCGGTTAATCCCGCCATTATTCAAGCCAAAAAGAAGTGGATGAGGAACTGTGACTACGTTCATGAAGAGGAGTCTTCCATGAAGGGCGCTGCACTTCTCGGCCTTAAGTATCTTGAGCAGAACAGATAGGAGCCATTAATGGATAAAAACGTTAGTATTTCAGTGGATTGGGTTAAAGAGTTAATCCAGAAGTTCATCGCCGGTTCACCCCTCAATACCATGGGAAATGACGCTGGAGAGCCTGCCTGGGACAGTGCGCTGGTGGGCTTCGCCTCGGGTGCGGACCCGATCTGGCAGCAATACAAAGAGTATGTCGGGGCTTTCCACTGGACCCCCTGGGAGATTTTCAATCAGCACTGTCCCGGGGAAAAAGCAGTGCCTGAAAAACTGACCGTCATTTCGTGGGTTTTGCCCCAGCGGGAGATGGTCCGCAAGACCAACCGCCGGGCCAGGAAGTACCCATCCGAAGAATGGGCCCGAATCAGGGTCTATGGTGAAAAATTCAACGTTGCCTTAAGGCGCCACGTGGTCCAAAGCCTGGAACAAGCCGGACATGCAGCTGTCGCCCCTATGCTGACTCCCAACTGGACCGTTGTCATATCGGAACGGTTTTCCTATGCCTCCTCCTGGTCTGAACGTCATGCTGCCCATGCGGCAGGCCTGGGCACTTTCGGCCTGTCTGACGGGCTCATCACCGCCAGGGGCAAGGCAATGCGAACGGGGTCGATCGTAGCCAAAGTATCCATCCCACCAACACCGCGACCCTATGCCGACCATCAGGCCTATTGCCTGTTTTACGCTGACGGGACCTGTGGCAAATGCATTGACCGCTGCCCGGTCTGTGCAATTACCGAGGCCGGCCACGACAAGGAGAAATGCAGGCAGCACCTGGTCCGCTCCAGAGAGTATGTCAAGGAAACCTATAGGTTCGAAGGGTATGGGTGTGGCTTATGCCAGGTGGGCGTGCCTTGTGAGTCAGGCATACCGGTCAAGGCCGCTCGGGAGGCCCTGGAACGTGGCGAACTACCGCCCCCACCACCTCCCCTGGCCTGATAAAGAAAAAATCCAAGCCCGGAGGACCCGGCTTTTGGTCATCCGTTAAAGAGAATCAGAAACCCGCTTACGCCAATCTGGGTTATTGGAGTAATGGAGTAATGATCTGGAACTGTTGGAAGGTCCAGGTTCCCCAAAAAAGGCTTCCGAACTGGACTCCATTTTGATTTTGCCTGAAAAGTCTCAGATAAGTTTTTTTACCAATACTCCAATATTCCAACACTCCATTACCCCGTATCTTACATTGCCCGCCTTGCACTTCAGCTCCATATTAGGGTAACGGTTCCCTCACAGTATGGGTGGGATATAGACGTCGAGGATTTCGATGTCTTCTGTCACGTCAAACAATCGGTGTGAAATGCCGGGGGGAATGCTGAATACAACACCCTTTTCCATGGTAAACTCACCGAGCCCATTGATCCAGAATTTAGCCTTACCGGCAATGGGAATAATCAGGTCATGTGCTTCCTCATGGTTATGCTCTGCGATCCCATCGCCCACCGGGACCCTGGCGATCATCACCGTACCCTCCACACCGTGTCTCTTTTTTGTGAGCAGAAAGCATAGCTTGATCAAATCGTTTATAGGATGATCGTCCCATTGCAGGTCTTCTACTTTCAGGACGATTTGGTCCTTCATCTCTTTCTTTGCAACCAGCCTTTCTTTGTCTACATCCCACCCCGGTATTGCCTCTTCCGTCATATCCACTCTCCTTAACTACTCGCATAAAGAATCCGGGCCTAGAGTACCCGGCTTTGGTTACCCCCAGAGGGGATTTGCTTTGTTGAAATTTCAAATACCTCCCCCGCCACATTTGGCGGGGAGATTTATTAGGCGTGATCTTTTTTTAGTTTCTCCGCAATGGCCTTGAAATCATAGGACGGGTAGCATTCATAGGTCCAGGCACCCCATGCCTTGGCCTCCATGTAACGATTCAGGTTGCGCATGGCCCCGGGCTCCACAAGAAACTGGATGATGAAGCCATAGGACATGGCCACGACCCAGGACACCACCTCCGTCCCTTCCGGCGGCAGATCTCGATAAAAGCCCGTCTTCTTTGCATAATCCAGAATTTCTTCCATATTCATGGACTGGTCATGGTGCAGAATCACCGTTACAAGTACCCTATCGTCTGTTGCCATAGAAAACCCTCCTTTTGCAGATATTAGTATTTTTTGAAGTAAATATTGCCAGCATCGAAGGGTAACAACCAGATGCAGGTTGATCAACCCAAAAAAAAGGATTTCCATTTCTGGAAATCCTTTTTGATTTAAACCTATGGTACTGAATGGGTTCAGAAATCGGCGCTTTCCCAACTAGGAGCCTGTCGGAGAACCAGTTCTATTGGAGGCTGATGGAAAATCTCCATATGCAAGGCATCCGAAATCCCGAGGAATGAGGCGTACATATAAGTACGCCGCAGTGACGAGGGATGAGGATAACACAGCAGATGG
>JAFDIX010000058.1 GCA_019307805.1 Deltaproteobacteria bacterium
ACTTCGCGGGACTAGAGACACAGAGAACATAGTGTTTTTCATTTGCCGCTAGGAGGCCGGCAAATGAAAAGGTGCTCAGCAGCTTACGCTGCCGAATATAAAAATGATCTGGCGAATTTCAATTTGAGGGCCGTGCCTCAAATGGCCATTTTTTTGGCTGATCATCGTCTCCCGATCAGCCTAAAAACAAAGAAATGCTCTGTGTCCTCAGTGACTCTGTGGTGAATATATTGGCAGAACGCCGTAACTACCGACTTTGATCGTATAGGGGCAAACCGATGATGGGGAGTGATAATCAGACCTTCAGCTCCAGGTTGATCATGTCTCCCCTTTCAAACCCCATTGCATCAAGAAACTGCAGCAGGCCCCAGGCCCGCCAGTCGGCAAAGGTGTATATCTTCGCCACCCCGACTTTTTTCAGGTTAGTGACCATTTCCCCAAAAAGTTCCCTGGCAACGCCCTTCCTTTGGACATCGGGGTCCACACCAATGGTATCAATCCAGCCGATGTTCTCCGGCACACCGTATTCCCATCCGCTGGCGTCGCCAATGATGAAACCTGCGACCTTTCCATCCACCTCTGCCACCAGCGAGGCGATAGGCGACCGCTTTTCCACCAGTTCCAGTTTCATTTCCCAGTACTCCGGCCTCGATTTCCCAAGGACCTTGCTATCTATTTCCACGATACGATCCAGGTCCTTGCTGGTCATTGCCCTGATCACGGGTGCGGTGGAAGCCCTGTCATCCATTTTCTCCCTCCTTCCTGGACGGCTTCGTAAAAAATCAAACGGCCCTGTCGAGTAAAGAAATTACCACCGAATAAGGGCGCTGCCCCATGTCAGGCCTCCCCCGAATACCGGCATACAGATAATATCCTCCGGCTTGATGCTGCCGTCCCGCACTGCCTCATCCAAGGCGATGGCACAGGAAGCAGAAGAGATATTCCCATATCGGTCCAGGGTGACATAGAATTGTTCCATGGGAACCTTGAGTGTCTTGGCCATGGACTGGAACATGCGCAGGTTTGCCTGGTGAGGGATAAACCAGTTTATATCCTCGACGTCGATCCCGTTGAATGCGGCCGCCTCTTTGATACAGTCAACAAAGTGGCGCACAGCCACCCGGAAACTGGCATTGGCCTCGATCATGTTGAGGGTATGGAGCCCCCTGTCCACACTTTCATGGCTTATGGGTGTGGTCCTGGATCCACCCCCGGGCAGAAGGAGATCCTGGCCATTCTCCCCGTCCGTATGAATATGGGTGGACAAAAGTTCATGCCCTTCATCGGCAGAGGTGAGGATCGCCGCCCCCGCGCCATCACCCCAGAGGATGCATGTGTTCCTGTCCTTGTAGTTCAAGGTACGTGTCATGATCTCGGCACCCACCACAAGGACACGCCTGCAATACCCGGTCTTGAGGTACTGGGTTGCCACATTGAGGCCGAAGACAAAGCCGGAACAGGCAGCGGCAATGTCAAAGGTAATGGCCTGGGGCGCATCCAGCTTTGCCTGCAGCCAGTTTGCTCCGGCCGGACAGCAGGTGTCCGGTGTAATCGTTCCCAGAATGATCAGATCCAGGTCCCTGGCGGTCAATCCTGCCATCTCTAATGCCTTGAGGGACGCCTCCAGGGCCAGATCAGATGTGGTCACATCCGGATCCGCCATCCTCCTTTCCTTGACACCCGTACGTTGCACAATCCATTCATCCGTGGTGTCAAGGCCCATTTTTTCAAGGTCAACATTGGTCAGTCTTTTGGGCGGCACATAGGAGCCGGTCCCCAGTATACGTATGGATTTCATGTTGGTTATTTACTCTTCCTCCACTGTAATTCCCAGTTCCTTTTCTTTGGCCGCAATGGCCAGTCGCGTCTTGATGATCGTGTCCGGAATCAGACTCATGGAATCTATACCACATTCCACCAAAAATTCAGCAAATTCTGGAAAATCACTCGGGGCCTGGCCGCATATGCCGATCTTTCGGCCTTTCTTTTTGGCCACCGTGATCACGTGAGCCACTAACCGCTTCACCGCATCACTTCTCTCGTCGTAGACATGAGAAACCAATGCGGAGTCCCTGTCAAGGCCCAGGGTCAGTTGGGTGAGATCATTGGAACCGATGGAGAACCCATCAAAGATCTCAGCGAACTGATCGGCAAGGATCACATTGCTGGGGATCTCGCACATCACATAGATTTCCAGGCCGTCCTCGCCCTGCACGAGACCGTATTCCCCCATCAGGGAGATCACCTTCTTTCCCTCTTCAGGGGTCCTGCAAAAAGGGACCATCACCTTGATATTCGTAAGCCCCACTTCGCTTCTGGCCTTGAGAAGGGCCCGACACTCCAATTCAAAAGCCGCCCTATAATTCTCGTCATAATACCTGGAGGCCCCCCTCCAGCCGATCATGGGGTTGCTTTCCTCTGGTTCATAGAGGAAGCCGCCCAAAAGGCTGGCATACTCGTTGGTCTTGAAATCAGAAAGCCGCACGATGACTTCGTTGGGATAAAATCCTGCGGCAATGCGACTGACCCCCTCGGCCAGTTTATCAATGAAAAACTGGACCTTGTCCTCATAGACCGATGTGATCTGATCGATATTGTAGACGACTCCGGCAAACTGCTGTTCATTCTTGGCACGCTTTTTCAAATCCTCATAGTTGATCAGGGCAAGGGGATGCACCCCTATATGGGAGCTGATAATGAACTCCTCCCGTGCAAGCCCCACCCCGTCGTTCGGGATCATGCTCTGGCTGAATGCCTTTTCCGGGATACCCACATTCATCATGATTTTGGTTCGGGTGGCCGGAATATCATCCAGGTCTACACGCTCCACATCATATTTTAATATCCCGTCATAGACGTGTCCCACTTCCCCCTCACAGCAGGAAACGGTCACCTCCTGGCCCGTCTTGATGATCTCATCCCCGTTTCCCGTGCCGATAACACAGGGGATACCCAGTTCCCGGGATACAATGGCTGCGTGGCAGGTCCTTCCGCCCTTATTGGTGATGATGGCCGAGGCAATCTTCATAACGGGTTCCCAGTCAGGATCCGTCATATTGGTAACGAGTACTTCTCCCTCCTTGAATTTGTAGATCTCGGCCGATGATTCAATCACCTTGGCCAGACCCTGACCGACCTTGGTGCCCACCGCGGTCCCCTGGACCAGGACCGTGCCCTTTTCCTGAATCAGATAGCTCTCGTAGATATTGCCGCTCTTCTGGCTGTGGATAGTCTCCGGCCTGGCCTGGACAATAAAGAGGTCTCCGGATCCCACATTTTCGCCGTCCCCATCCCTGGCCCACTCGATGTCCATGGGCTTAAAATGCCCTGCCTGTTCGCTGTAGTGATCCTCAATAATGCAGGCCCACTTCGCCAGTTTCAGAATCTCATCATCATTCAGCACATAGCGGTGCCTCTCTGCAAGGGTGGTTGCCACATTTTTAACCGTGGCATCATCCTCCAGGGAATAGACCATCTTGACATCCCTGTCCCCTGCCTTGCGGCCGATGATCGCCCTTTTGCCCATTTTAAGGGTGGGCTTGAATACATAGTATTCATCCGGATTCACCGCTCCCTGCACCACGTTTTCCCCAAGTCCGTAAGCAGCGGTAACAAAAACGGCGTCCTTGAATCCCGTCTCGGTGTCAATGGAAAAAATAACCCCGGAATAGGCGGAATCACTCCTGACCATCTTTTGGACGGCAATGGAAAGGGAAACCTCGAATTGCCCAAAGCCCTTGTCGTGGCGGTAGGAGATGGCCCGGTTGGTAAAAAGACTCGCAAAACAGTTGCGGCTGGCATCCAGGACGCTCCTTTTACCCCGGATATTTAAAAAGGTGTCCTGCTGTCCCGCAAAGGAGGCGTCGGGCAGGTCTTCTGCCGTGGCAGAGGAACGAATGGCCACATCCAGATCATCCAATCCCTTCTTGCCGAAATCCCCCGCCAATTGGTCGTATGCCACATAAATGGCCTGTGTCAGGTCAGGCGGAAACTCCGCGTGCCGGATGATATCCCGCACCTCCCGGCCTCTTCTCATGAGGTTGTGGATGTCTCCGGTGTTCAGGTCCTTGAGGACCTTTTTAATCTCTTCTTCGATCCCGGCATACTTCAGAAAATAGCGGTAGGCATAGGCGGTAATGGCAAAGCCATTGGGGATATTGATTCCCTTGTCATGCAGAAAGCGGAACATTTCCCCGAGGGAGGCGGTTTTCCCCCCCACCATGGGGACATCTTCAATGCCGATTTCGCTAAACCAGAGGATGAAATCCTTGCTCTTTTTGACTGCCATGAGCCCTCTCCTGTGGAGAATGGTCAAGAGGAAAACTGCAGTGACGGAGCAAAAGCCTCGATATTTCGGCCAAATAAAGGCTACCACCAAGATAAGTTATTGTCAATTCTCAAGATATGTTCTACTACTGGGTGAGGCTGTTTTGGCCGCAGGAACCAAGAAAACGTCTTTCCGGGACCCATTTTTCAATCCCCAGAGGAGTTGCAAGGTCATGGAATTAGAGAAAAACCATCCCATTTATCTTGATCACAATGCCACGACACCTGTGGACCCTGAAGCAGCTGCCCGCATGACCCATGTCACTGAGGAAGAATTCGGGAACCCTTCAAGCGCCTATATCCTGGGCAGAAGGGCCAAAGAGGCCATTGAGACCCACCGCGACAAAGTGGCTCGTCTTATGGGCGCCCATGGCTCGGAAATCATCTTCACCTCCGGCGGGAGCGAATCCAACAACATGGTCCTGAAGGGCATCATTGACCTGAAAGATCCCAAGGCCTTCCACATTATCACATCGGCTGTCGAACATCCTGCCATCATCAACACGGCCCGTTATCTCATGGAATTGGGTGTCGAGGTGACCATCCTTCCTGTGGATGGGGATGGCCGCGTGGACCCCGATGATGTAAAGAAAGCCATCACGCCCCACACAGCCCTCATTTCCATTATGCTGGCCAACAACGAGACAGGCACGCTGCAGCCCATCAGGGAAATTTCCGCCATGGCCGGAGAAAGAAACATCCCCTTTCACACGGATGCGGCCCAGGCCCTGGGAAAAATCCCGGTAGATGTGAAGGACCTTGGTGTGGATTTCCTGACAGTGGCCGGGCACAAGCTCTATGCGCCCAAGGGCATTGGGGCCCTTTACATGAAAGAAGGTTTTCATTTGACACCCCTCATCCACGGTGGGGGACAGGAAGGGGGCAGAAGGGCGGGGACCGAAAACACCATCCTGGCTATCGGGTTGGGTGTGGCCTGCCAGGTGGCCGAAAAGAGGCTTCATGAGGATTTTCCGGAAATGATGGCCATGAGAGACCGATTCCAGGAGATATTGTTTGGTGCGCTGGAGGGCATCGTACTCAACGGACACCCCCGGGAGAGGCTCCCCAATACCCTCAACATATCCATCCCCGGTGTAGAAGGAAGCAGAATTCTTGATGGACTCCCCGGTATCATGGCCTCCACCGGGGCCGCCTGCCATGACCGGTCCATACAGCTCTCCCATGTCCTGTCCGCCATGGGTGTCGCCCCTGAAGTGGGTATGGGCGCCCTGCGGTTTTCCCTGGGGAGAAGCAATACCATGGATCAGATTGAAGAGGCCGCAGCAATGATTGTGGACAGGGTCAAGGCCGTGAAAGGGGGTTTTCCGTGATCTCGAGTCATGCCGAAAAACCCGCGCTCCTCATCATTGATATGGTGAAGGACAATTTTGACGAAGCAAGAAACATTCCCATCACCGGACTTGCCAGGGAGTTGATCGAACCCATCAACAGGCTCTCCCGTGTTTTCAGGGAGGCTGGGTGGCCTGTGGTTTTCGCCACGGACGCCTTCAAAAAGGATGACTTTCTGTTCCAGGGAAAACTCAAACCCCATTCCCTGGAAGACACGGAGGGTGCCCAGGTCATAGATGCCCTGGAACGTGAAAAAGAGGATCTCTGGCTCCCCAAACCCCGTTTTTCAGCCTTTTTCAGCACGGATCTGGATGTCTGGCTCAAAAAAAGGGAGGTCACCCTGTGTGCCGTCGCCGGGATCACAACCAACTTCTGCGTCCTGACCACGGCCATGGATGCCGTCTGCTCCGACTTCAAGGCGGTCATCCTGGAGGATTGTGCAACAGCCTCCTCCCGGGAGATCCATGAGCGCACTCTGGAGCTGTATCGCAGAAATGTCCTCTACCCCCTCCTGAGGATCCTCACCTCCCAGCAACTACTCAATGAATTAAAATAGACTACCTCCGAGCAATCTCGGTGGTAGTCTATTTTTTTTGCGGTTTTGGTGGTTTCATCCTGCGCTTGATTTCCTTTTCAAAACCCCTTCCGGTGGGCCTGTAATATACCCGGCGTTTCACTTTTTCAGGAAAATACTCCTGATCCACCCAGCCTTCCGGATAATTGTGCGGATACTGGTACCCCCGGCTATAGCCCAGTTCCTTCATGAGCCGGGTCGGGGCGTTCCTGATATGCAGGGGCACAGGTTGGGGTCCTGTGCGGCCGATCTCTTCCCTCACGGCCTTTTCCGCAACATAAATGGCATTGCTCTTTGGGGCGGTGGCCAAATAGAGTGCGGCCTGGGACAGGGCCAATTCCGCCTCCGGAGGCCCCACCTTCTGCCATGCTTCAAAGGCACTTAAGGCCACCTGGAGGGCATTGGGATCGGCCATCCCGATATCCTCCGAGGCGAACCGAATCATGCGCCGCCCTATAAAGAGGGGGTCTTCTCCTGCCTCCAGCATACGGTAGAGCCAGTATAGAGAAGCCTGGCTGTCGCTCCCCCTCAGGCTCTTGTGAAAGGCTGATATGAGATTGTAGTGCTCCTCACCATCCTTGTCGTGGGGAAGGGCCTTCCGACTGAGTGCCTGTTCCGTCATTTTGAGATCCAGGACAGGCCGACCACCTTCCTCCTGCATGGCATATTGTACCGCCATTTCCAGGTTATTGAGCGCCACACGGGCATCACCGTGGGAGACACCAATGAGAAAATCAAGGGAGTCGGGAGACACTTCCATACTTACCCCCCCGAGGCCACTACCCTCGTCACCCAGAGCACGGTTGAGGATAGTCTTCAGGTCTTCCTTTTCCAGTGGATGGAGGAGCATCACACGGGCCCTTGAAAGAAGGGGCGCAATGACCTCAAAGGATGGGTTCTGTGTCGTGGCACCCACCAGGATGATGAGACCGCTCTCCACATGGGGGAGAAAGGCGTCCTGCTGGGCCTTGTTAAACCGGTGAATTTCGTCAACAAAGAGGATGGTTGGCTTTCCAAAGAGTTGCCTGGCTTTCTCTGCTTCGGCTATGAACTGTCTCAGCTCTTTGACACCGGAGGTTACGGCTGAAAAGGACTGGAAGGGATTCTGTGTGTACTGGGCCATGAGTCTGGCCAGGGTCGTTTTTCCTGATCCGGGAGGCCCCCATAGAATCACTGAGAAAATATGCCCGGACTCCATTGCCCTGCGAAGTGCGGAGTCCGGCCCGAGAAGGTGATCCTGTCCCAGGATATCCTCAATGGCCTGGGGCCGCATCCTGTCCGCTAGTGGGGCTTGAGAAGCTACCATGGTCTACCTGTCAACAACGATCAGCAATATCATTCCTGAAAGGACGCGCCCTGCCTGGAATGACCTTCGGAAGCCGGTGGGGAAATGTTTCCCATGACCAGGAAGGTCAGGCCGGAATGAACCACGCCCTAATCCCTCGCCACCCCTGACACCAATACACGAGAGATCTGCTTCATGACCCGGGTCATATCAATGGGCTTTTCAATAATGAGATCTGCACCGGAATCGGACAAGGACGTGGACGACGCTTTGCTCCGCCCGGGTGCAATCAACGCCACATTTTGTACCCGCTTCATCTTCCTGATTTTTTTTACCAGGACCCCTCCGTCAACGCCGTCTATGGCGCCATTGGCAATGACCAGGTCAAATTTCCGCCTCTTTAACCGGTTGAGCCCTTCCCCGGTGCTGGAGGCTGTCACGACCTTGCATCCCTTGTTTTCAAGCAGTTGGGAGAGGAGTTCCCGAATCATGTCTTCGGCTTCCAGGATCAACACCAGCGAGCCCTTTATGGTCCTCCTCCCGGATTTGACCGCCGAGGGGTTATCCGGTTTCCCCATGGGGAGTCTGACGGTTACGACAGTTCCCTCATTCTCGTTTCCGGCTATTTCAATCTCTCCCCCGTGCCTTTGGACAATTGCCCGGGAAAGGGGAAGCCCGAGCCCTGCCCCTTTGTTTTTCTTTGTGCTGAAAAAGGGATCAAAAATTCTGTCTTCGATGGAGGCGTTTAAACCTCCACCATTGTCTTGAATAATAATGTAGGCAAGACCCGCATTTTCCTCTGTGCTCAGGTATATGTCTCCACCCTTTGGCATCGCCTCTGCAGCGTTCCGAATGAGGTGGATTACCACGTCCCGGATTTCATGGGCATCACCCTGGACTGGGGACATGGATCTCAAATAGGTTTTGAAGTTGATGTCCGCCCCGTGACGGGAGGCTTCTTCACAAATTCCCTCCTCTGCCATGGCCAAAGCATCCCGGACCGCTTTTCTGAGGTCAAAGCTGCCCCTGTCAACGGGTTGGGCGTCGCGAGCTGCGAGGCATTCCAAAATATGTGTATTTCTCCCTATTTCATTCACCGCCTCTGTGATGCCGGTCAACCCGCCGATTAGAGAAGAATCCTCAGGGTCCTCTCCCCCCAGAAGGTTCTCGATATTTTTCTCAAGAGCACCCAGTCCCACACTGAACTTCTGGTTCAAACCCCCTATCATGGTATAAAGGGCTTCCATCTTTTTTGCATGGACCAGATCCCTTTCCCTCTGTTTTCTTCTCTCATGCCGAAACAGGCTCACAAGGAAAGCCCCCCGGCCATTAAATCGGATCTTCTTGAGCCTCAAATCGCAACCTATTGTCTTGCCATCCTTTGCAACCAGGTCTATCTCATATGCATTGGGCACCTGTTTGCCTGCGAGCCTTTTTCTGTGGAGAGTTCGCACATCGCTCTTGACCCTGGGGTCAACGAAATCCAAAAACTTTTTCCCCAGGACCTCTTCCGGCGGGTAGCCCAGCCCATCCAGGGCATTTTCATTGATGTCAATGATCCTCTCTTTTTGAACCAGGACGATTCCAACGGGCGCGCCGTCAAACAAACGACTTCTATTCCTCAGAGACTTTTCCAGGGCATGCTTTTCTTTTTTCAAGGAGGCCAGTTTTTCTTTGAGCATTTGGTTATTTGCTCTGAGCTTTTCCAGCCTCTTTTCCAGTTCTTTGGTATCCCTGATGGTCATTGTGTTCTATTGCTCGACAGAGTGATGGGGAAGTGGGCAGTATGACCATTCTTCAGCCCATTGGTGGAAAATGCACTTGATGATGTTTCCTATATGCCGTATCATACTTCATTTGAATATGACTTCAAGGGAAAATGTCCCGAATGCCGCCTTGCCTGGTTTCGCCGGCCCCTTTTTCCCTACACGCTGCTTAAAAAGGGCGCATTTCTCATAAATGCTTGATATGTTATAAAAATGAGGGTCCAGTGGCTGATAATTCACCCTTTGTCCACCTGCATGTTCACACGGAATATAGCCTTTTAGACGGGGCTATCCGCATCAAGGATCTTTTCGACAAGGCGAGCGCCCTTGACATGGAGGCCGTGGCCATTACGGATCACGGCAACATTTTCGGTGCGGTTCAATTCTTCAGCCTCGCCCAAAAGTCCGGTATAAAACCCGTATTGGGCTGTGAGGTCTATGTGGCCCCCGGGAATCGCCGGGAAAGGGGGCCTTCTCCTGACGGCAGCCCCAACGCCTTCCACCTCGTTCTTCTCGCCATGAACGAAGAGGGCTACAGGAATCTGTGCCGCCTGGTCACCATGGGCCATCTTGAAGGGTTCTATTACCACCCCAGGGTGGATATGGAACTGCTCAGGGAATTGAACGGTGGGCTCATCGCATTGTCAGCCTGCATGAAGGGTTGCGTTCCCCATCTTATCCGAACCGGGCGAATGGAGGATGCCACCCAAAGGGCCCAGGAGTTTGCGACCATTTTTGACCAGGATCGCTTCTACCTCGAAGTGCAGGCCAATCTCATGCCCGAACAGACAGAGATCAATAACGCCCTGAAGGATCTTTCCCATGAACTCTCCCTTCCCCTTGTGGCCACGAACGACTGCCACTATCTCAACAGGGAGGACTGGGAGGCCCATGACATCCTTCTCTGTATCCAGACGGGCAAATCCCTCGACGACCCGAAG
>JAFDIX010000459.1 GCA_019307805.1 Deltaproteobacteria bacterium
ATTGAATGAAGTTAACCGGATACTGAGGCCGGGGGGGCACATTATGATCGTGGATTATGCGTTCGGAAAAGGTGCATGGAAAATGGCCGAACGTGTCATTGGCTGGATTGAGTTCTTAGCCGGGAAAAGCCACTATCAAAATTTTATCAGCTACAAACAGTCCGGCGGATTGGATGTGCTTCTCGGGGAAAAATTACTTTCCCCGGTCTTCGAAATTTACAAGGGTTACCGGAGCATTGTTATAAAACTCTTGAAAAAGGATTAACATGCAACAATCAATCCTATCAGTAAGGTTTTTGTGAATGTCATGATGTGCCTCCTTTTGCAATTTTCATTTCGAGATCGTTTTGATCCGGGTTCGTCGTCTTTTTGTAACGCTGGTCTATTTCAGCCACCTCACCTCTGCCTGCACCTTGTAACGCTTCGTTGGGAATTTCGCGGTCCTTAAACGTCCGGCCAAAGGGTAACGGGAGAAGAACTTCTTTTTCCTCAAGCTTCCTTTCACCTATCTGTTTAGCAGATTGGGCAGGTTTGCTGAACAGTCCCCTGACATCAGAAAAACTCAATACGCCTTTCGGACAGTTGGTAACGCAGCGGCCACACCCCACACAATCAGGCACATTCACCTCTCCCTTTGTTTCAACAAGGTATTGGACAGGGATGCCCATATCACATTCCATATTGCATTTTTCGCAGGAGATGCACTTTTCTTTCTCGGCCTTGATTTTGTAAAACCCTACTTTGTTTAAGATCCCGAACATTTGGCCGAATGGACAGAGCCACCTGCACCAGTTGCGGTTCCCTGTGAGGGGAATGAAGAGGAAGGAAGCGAAATAAATGACACCAACAATGCCCAAAAATGCATCAGCCAGGAGTTTTGTTTTTGAAAACGGGAGCAAAACGATAATGAACAGGACAAAGTAAAAACTGGTCAGCACCCATTTGAGATGCCTTGACTTCCAGGCCGTCTTGGTCTTGATCGTCTCTTTTCTGAAAGCCGCGCCCATAGTGTCTCTGGTTCCGACACAGGGACAATTCCAGCTGCACACTGCCCGCCGTCCAAAGAGAAGTACCAAAACAAGAGAGAGGATAAAGGTCAAGGTCATAGGCAGATGTAAACTACGTCCCCAGATCGCCGTATCCCTGAAATACCCTAATGCAGGCTCTCTAAGGGCAAAAAGATAGGGGAGAAGCGCCCAGAAACCAAGGACCGCTGCGGTTAATACGGCGATTCTTTTTTTTGTGTATGGATTTTTCTCGACTGCAACCCTATAAATGCCGAATACACCAATGGCGATATACTCGGAGTAATGGCTCAAGAGCAGACTGTTGGTCCAGTGGAGAAAAACCTCATTGAGCCAACCCAGGACTGCATAAACCAAGCCTAAGTAGCTCAGGGCCTTGATAACAGTAGTTTTTCTCTTCTTATTCTGTATGGAATAGACCTTCATTTCCTACTTGCCCGATATTTAGCCGCTTTTCTCTTCCCCTCCTAAGACTTCCTTCAGTCACTGCAAGGGCGCTAAGGAGGAGCAGTATAGAAAAACACGCAAAGTACGTGCCACGTTGTAACGCGGATCATCTAACAGCCTATTATTACAAAAGTTATTCGTGCTTAGCGCGGATCAAAGACCTGTTTTCCCGCATTACTCCACTGGGAGACGGATAAAAGGTATCCAGATTTGCTGTAGAAAATTCGTCCTCCTGGATAAAAAGTATCCAATCATAAAATCGTATCGCCTTGCTTCATAATTTTATTTACTAAGGAATTCCCTTTCCTCCATTCTTCTCATGACTGCATCGCTAACCTCTTTTGGCTCATCAGGCATGCATTTCAACTTCTCACCAAATGGAACAATTTTGATGGCAAAATAATCGAAGTTCATCTGCCTATAATACGGCCGAGGATTCCTTTTTTTTGCATCTCGGGTGGTGGGAGACCAAGGTGCTTGCAGATGGCGGTCTCCAGTTCCTCTTCCGAGACATCAGAACCTTCAACCAGGATCTCTTCTCCCACCATAACGGCCGGTGCCACCGGCAGATCCAGTTCAAAATATGCATCGGTGTTGTATTCTTCTCGTGGCCTGGACATGGTTTCGAATTCAATGTCGTACTTTTCGCCCAACCTGGGCATCATCTTCTCGAAATGCTTTCACGGCTTTCCTCTGGGCTCGTTCATGAAAAATCTCACTTTCACCATGATGACCTCCTTTCACCTTCTACCTTCAGCCTTCTACCTATCCACCTGAGCAGTTACTTTCTTGGCTTCCGCCATCCGGACGAGGAACTGATCCGCCGGCAGAAAATCTATCAGGCGAAGTTCTCGGCGTTCTTTACCGTCACGGCCTAAAAAGACCACTGTCGGGACCCCTTTGACCCCATACCGGCGCAACAGGCGTTCGTGAACCGGATTACCTTTTCTGGTAAGATCAACCTTCACCATGATAAAGTCTCGCTCCGCCTGCTTAACGATGTCAGGATCATGAAAGGTGACCTCATCCAGTTCGCGGCAGGGGGCGCACCAGTCGGCAGAGAAATCAATAATCACCGGTTTTTTTAGTATTCGTGCCTCCGATGATACCTGATCAGAATAGGGCTGCCAGGACACCCCGGGTCCTCGCATCAACCATGAGCCTATAAGGAGGGTTGCTATAACCAGGCCCAGGATACCGGCAACTCTCCGGAGCCACCCAAAGAGGCGAAAACCGGGTTGCGTCCTGTCGATCCATCCTAGGTGCAGACCCGCAGATAGGGCAACCGCCGCAAGGAGAAAAAGACCCGGAGATTTTGGCAGGACCGGTCGGATAAAATAGGCGGCCATACCCACCAGTATCCAGCCCATGAGTTTGCGTACCCAGAGCATCCATTCTCCCGATCGCGGGAGTTTCTCGATCTGTCCCGAGAAGATGGCTAAGAAAAAGAGGGGGAACCCAAGGCCGAGGCTTAAAGTAAAGAAGACGATAAATCCCAACCATGGACTCCCCATACCTGCCACCCAGGTGAGCAATCCCAGGACAAAGGGGCCGATACAGGGAGCCGCCACAACGCCCAGGGTCATTCCCATAAACAGGGTGCCAAAATAACCGGTATAAGATTTTGATGCGGCCCGGGTCAGTCCGCCCGGCAGTCGTAATTCCCAGAACCCAAAAAGACTTGAAGCAAAGAATACCAGAATAGCAGCGATCACACCAAGCACCAGAGGATTCTGGAGCATGGCTCCCATGAGACCTCCGGTCAGGGCCGCAATCACGCCAAGTAAGGAATTCGTTAAGGATAATCCACCAATATAGCAAATTCCATGGGCAATCAGTCTGCCCCTGCCTTTCCCGCTTTGCCCCCCGAAATATGAAACCGTAATAGGGATCAAGGGGTAGACGCATGGGGTCAGATTGAGGGCCATACCTCCAGCAAAGATCCCCAGAAGGGTCCATAACATGGCCCATCCATAAAGCGGCCCTGGCTCCTTTGGCTCTGAGGCCTTTGCAGATAGCCCTGCCGGGGCACTCTCTACCGGAAGGCCTTTAGCGTGCCATTCCGGATAGCCCTTGGGATCGCGATACACATTTTCATAACCGAGTTTTACGGCCACCCGGGCCGCCGAGTCGCTGCGGACTCATGCAAGACCCGCTCAGTAAAAGACGATAAAACGATTCTT
>JAFDIX010000460.1 GCA_019307805.1 Deltaproteobacteria bacterium
TCAATTTATAAAAAAAGACTGAGCAAAGCGAAACCATCCTTCGACATTCTGCGGTTCGATATTCTGCGGTTCGCTGTTCAATCAAGTTCGACCATCGAAACGGTAATTTTGATCTAAATTGAGTCATTGACCTTCAGAGTCTCATACGAGAGGTTTGTGGACTAACCCCGATCTTGATACGGAGGGAGGAATAATGATGCGGCATCATAATTCCGCAAATAATTATCTCCAAGCTGGTTTGGCAGGTCTTTTGAGGCCCAATTTTTTAATGCGGGAAGTGAGTGTTGTGGGTTTGATGCCCAGGAGTTCAGCAGCACCGCTCGGACCGTAGATCTTCCATCCGCATTGGTTTAGCGCGGCAACCACATTTTCCCTTTCCCTTTCCCTCATCTCGCTTTCAGGGATTACGGCCTTTCCGTCTCTTAAATCATCAGGAAACGGGTGTCTGGGATCCCCGGGTGTCTCTCCCTGGGGAAGATCAAAGCGTACACGTCCTGAACGCCTTGTTATAACGGCCCGCTCCATGACGTTTTGAAGCTCCCTTACATTACCAGGCCAGTGGTAGGCCTTCAACTCGACTATATGGGATGGGGCGAGTTTCGGTACAGGACGCTTCATTTTTCCGGAAACAAGGCTTAGAAAGTGGGCGGCGAGCAGGGGTATATCGTCCTTTCTCTGCCGGAGGGGTGCGACTTCTATGGGAAAGACGTTGAGGCGGTAGTAGAGATCATGCCGGAATCTCCCCACCTCTACTTCCTGCTTCAGGTCCCGATTTGTTGCGGCGATGATACGGACATCCACCTGCCGGGTCGCCTCTTCCCCAACCCGCTCATACCTGCCTTCCTGCAGGACCCTGAGCAATTTTCCCTGGAGATCCAGGGGTATTTCTCCCACCTCATCCAGGAAGAGGGTGCCACCATGGGCGGCCTCAAAACGGCCTGGCCTGTCCCTGACTGCTCCGGTAAAGGCGCCTTTCACATGGCCGAAAAATTCACTTTCATAAAGATCCCGGGGAATGTTTGCACAGTTGACCTTTATCATAGGCCGTTCGCTTCGCTCACTCCGCTTATGAATCTCCCTGGCCACCAGTTCCTTCCCTGTACCGGATTCACCCAGAATGAGGACACTCGCACCGGTAGGGGCCACCAGTGCAATCTGTTCCAGCACGTTCATGAGGGCCGGGCTCTTTCCAATGATATCGCCGAATGCACTGACCTCATCGAGTTCCTCTCTGAGATAGGTATTTTCGAGTTCCAGTTGCTTTTTGAGGTTTTCTATCTCCTCGAATGCCCGCACATTGGCTATGGCAATAGCGGCATGATTGGCAACCATCCGTAGCCAGACCGCACCTTCACTCACCATGTCCATGGGGATACGAGAATAAATAGCCAGAACACCCAGCATTTCTCCTTTGCAGAGGAGCGGCTGAAGTCCGTATCCCTGTATTTTCTCTTCCCGGGCCCATGGGGATGGCAGCATCCATTCTGAATCCCTCAGAATATCAATGATCTTTCGGGGTTCATCCCGGGGGGTCAGAGGCCCCATTGGAATATTGCCCAGGGGGAGTCGGATGCTTCCCCGGTCAGGTTGTGCCTCTCCCGTATCCTCACCATTGAGGGGGGCGCTTTTGCTTGCTACCAGGTGCAGACAAAAGGTCCGGTCCGGGCATGCACTTTTTTTAGTGCAAGTGGAACAGAGATCTCCCGGCTGAATAAGCCAGATACGTACCAGCGCCACATGGGGCCTCTGGGCCAGTCGTTCGACAATCATCCTCAGAAGGGCATCGCCGGATCGCTCCTGGGCCATTTCGAGGAGGATGTCCTTGAAGGAATCAAATTCCGGCTTGTATTCAGAATCAACAGACATGGGTTCAGAATAAACGAAAAATCGTTATATCGCAACGAAAAATAGATGATAACGATATATCGTTGAACAGGGGAATGGGGGAACATCATATAAGTGGTTGGTTATTTGTGATATTTTTTGTATAAGACCTATGGTCCGAAATTTGCTTTTAGACCTACTGTTATTTCAATACCTCGATCCTTTTCATTACAGGAGGTCCTCTTATGCGGGTATTTGGTTCGGATTTTCGTGATTCCCGGGCAGATCGACCGGATCCTTTCCCGGTTCATGTGCTGAAACGGGTGGATCGCCCCACCACAGCAATTCAAGACGCGGTGGTCAACCGGGTGGATGAGAGGGAGAGTGGGTTTAATCGGTCCAGACGTGGTGATTTCGGTCCCAAACTACAAAGGGAGGTAATGCGTTTTGTTCCAAAACATCCGGTCTCCGGTGCACTCGGCCAAATGGCCGCGGCACTGGCCGATTTTGTGGATGGAGAGATTCTTGGCGCAAAGGCACCCCTGCCTGATGATCCGGCGGCAATATCAAAACACATCAAAGAGATGGCCTATTTCTTGCGCGCCGATATCGTGGGCATCTGCGAACTGCCCCCCTATGCAGTCTATACTCACAAGTTTCCTACCGGCGAAGCCATTGACCTGAACCACAAATATGCCATCGCCGTCATTATCGATCAGGACTGGAGGACTTTTCGAGGTTCCACCGGCCACGACTGGATCAGCGCAGGCCAGAGCTTCTTGTCCTACTCCACATCGGCCTTTATTGCCTGCGGTCTGGCAGAATATATCCGCCGGCTGGGCTACCCCGCAAGGGCCCATCATGCCCGCAACTACCAGGTGGTAGTGCCGCCCATCCTTCTCTGGGCCGGTCTGGGGGAGATGTGCCGTATCGGGGATATCGTACTGAACCCATTCCTGGGACCCAGGTTCAAGGCGGCTGTTGTGACTACGGACCTGCCCTTGGCGGTGGACAAACCCATTGATTTCGGGCTTCAGGACTTCTGTACCAAATGCGGTAAATGTGCCAGTGAGTGCCCGTCCAAATCCATCAGCGCGGAAGGCAAGGTCATGCACAATGGCTATGAAAAGTGGCCCAATAATGTGGAGAAGTGTACGGCCATGCGGGTAGGCAACAAACACGGGGCAAGCTGCGGGACATGCATCAAGGTATGCCCCTGGAACAAGCCCTTCACCCCGTTCCACCGTCTTGTCAATTGGACCATGCGCAATATCCCCATGGCCCGCCGTTTAGGCGTTTGGGGAGATGACCTCATGGGGTACGGGAAACCGGAAGAGGCATACAAGTGGTGGTATGATCTCGAAGAGGCGGACGGGGTACTTCGCATACCTCCACGGAGTCGTGATATAGAATTTTATGAGGTTGAAAGGCCCGAGGATCATTAGCCGTGTATATAGGCTAAGATCTTAAATTTTATGTCAAGTTTTTACAAATTCATACGGTTCCAGGTAGTTAGCCCGTGATGCTGGATGCTTGCCCGTCCTCCGCAGTAGCCTGCTACGGAGGATGGATCGGCTTCCCCGCCTCCGTTAGGCGGGACAGGAAGGAGGAGACAGAATGATCAATCACAGAAGAGACAAGGGGGCGTTGGGAAAGGCAGACCCCTACCCGGTGCATACGCTCAAACGGGTGGACCGTCCCACCACCCTCATTCACGATGACCAGGTGCAGAGGGTCGATGAACGGGACAGTGGTTTCATGCGGGCAGGCCGGGGCCTGTTTGGCCCACGGCTCAAAAAGGAGTTTTACCGGTTCGTGAGCAAGCA
>JAFDIX010000461.1 GCA_019307805.1 Deltaproteobacteria bacterium
TTGACACACTGATTGGCCAATTTTTCCAAATCTTCTGATGATACCATTGACTTATTCCACTCCTAATTCATTTGGACAATCTTGTCCGGATTCAAAATATTCTGGGGGTCCAATGCATTCTTGATGGCCTTGGTCACCGCGATCCCGACTTCTCCTATTTCCATGGGAAGGACTCCCACCTTGGCAATGCCGATCCCGTGTTCCCCGGTCAGGGTACCGCCCAGTTCAACGGATTTAGCGGAGATCTCATCAATTGCCTTCTCCACCCTCTTCATCTCTTCCTTGTCCCGAATATCGGTCAGGATCTGGGGATGCAGATTGCCGTCTCCGGCGTGGGCCACGATGGGTATGAGCAGGTCGTATTTCTTGGCAATTTTGGCCACCTCCCTAAACATGGGCACCAACTGTGCCACCGGGACCGTACAATCCTCTGCAATGGCCGTCGGCCTCAATTGGGCCTCAGCACCGTAGGCGGAGCGACGGGCCTTCCAGATTTCATCATTCTCTTCAGCGGTCCTCGCGACCTTGATGTCCAGGGCATCCAGTTCCTCACACATTTGATGGATTTTTTCCACCTGGGCCTCCACCGCTACCTCGGGGCCGTCCACCTCGATGAGAACCAGGGCCTCTGCCTCCTTGGGAAGACCCACATGGGCATAATCCTCAATAATGTTTACGAAGATGTTGTCCAGGAGCTCAAGGGCCACCGGAAGGATGCCCCCGTCAAAGATCATGGTTGAGATCCTGCCCGCATCATCCAGGTCCTTGAAAGCGACCTGCAGGGTTCTTCTCGTTTCAGGAGGAGGAATCAGCTTCACGATGATCTTGGTGATAATCCCCAGCGTCCCTTCCGACCCGCAGAAGAGTTGGGTCAGATTGTAACCGGTGACGTTCTTCATGGTCTTTCTGCCTGTCATCATGACATCGCCCGAAGCAAGGACGACCTCCAGCCCCAGGAGATAGTCTTTCATGACCCCGTATTTCACGGCCCTGGGCCCGCCCGCATTCTCCGCCACATTCCCTCCCATGGTGGCGATGGCCATACTGGCAGGGTCGGGCGGGAAGAAAAGGTTATATTTGGTCAGCTCTTTTTGAAAATCCATATTGATCACGCCGGGCTCCATTGTGGCAGTCCGATTCTCTTTATCAATCTCGATAATCTTGTTCATTTTTGTGAGAACGAGGACGATCCCTCCCCGTGCAGGTACCGACCCTCCTGTGAGGTTGGTCCCAGCGCCCCGTGCAGTCACAGGGATATTCTCACGGGAAGCCACCTTCATGATCGCTGATACCTCTTTGGTCGTTTTGGGAAACAGAACCACTTCAGGCATTCCCTCGAAGGTAAACGCGTCGTAGGAATAGCTGACAAGGGCCTCTTCATGGTCATAGAGTCCGTCATCACCCACTATCTTTTGAAACTCTTCCCTGACAGATTCGTTTATCATCTTTCTCCTCCATCCTACTGGAGGAACGGAGGAACAGAGTAACGGGGGAACGGTGGGGAAACCCCCGAAGGAGTCAAGCAGCCCGCCGTCCCTTCGTCCCTTCGTCCCTTCGTCCCTTCATCCAGGGGTGATCCTCTCCCGGTGTTTACTGAAAGGCATCATCCCGGTCATCAAGTTATTGTTTGGCCGTCACTTCCTCCACGATCCCCATGAACTCTTCTTCAGTGAGCACCCTCTTCAGATCGTGGGACCGCAACTTTACCGCCATCAACACGTCCATGGCCTCATCCTCATTGAGTTCAATACCCAGTTTTTTGGTCCAGATCTCAATGTTGTCCAGCCCGCTCTTCTTTCCCATCACTATCTGGGGGGACTCGTGCCCGACAAAATCAGGATGCACCGGGAAGACGGTTGTGGGGTCGTGCTCAAAAACATTTTTGAACCATCCCGTAACGATACCCGATTCGATTGTATAGGCCCCGTCCCCTATGAAGGGTCTGCTGTTCGGGACCTGGGTGCCCGAGAGTTCCTGAACAAGTTTGGAAAGCTCATTCAGTTTGCTGTAGTCCAGCCCGACGTCGATACCATACATGGTCAGTAATGCCAGCACGGTCTCTTCCATGGGTGTGTTGCCGGCACGCTCTCCGATCCCCAGGACGGTTGAGTGAATGACCTCGGCACCGGCCAGTACTGCGTTAATGGTATTGGCCACACCCATGCCGAAATCCGAGTGAAAGTGAATCTCGATGGGTGTGGTTACCCTCTCCTTCACCTTCTTTGTGAAGTAGGTGGCCGCATGGGGCGAAAGCACGCCGAATGTATCCACCAGGGTGAAGGCGTCCATATGGCCTTCTGAGGCCACTTTGTCGACCAGATCAAGCAACCAGTTGAGATCCGACCTCGTCGCATCAATGGTAAAAAAGACCGTGTAGAGTCCCTGTTCCTTGGCATAGGCAGTTGCCTTGACCGAAAGATCAATGGCTTTTTCAAGCGGCCATTTGTAACCCTGCTCGAGCAGGTGCTTGCTGGCTGGAATCTCGATGACGATCCCGTCGGCACCGCAATCCGCAGCAAGCTTGACATCCTTGATCATGCATCGGCAGAAACAAAAAATGTCAGGTGACAAATTCCTCTTTACAATATCCCTGATGGCCTTTTCGTCATTGGGTGAAACAGCCGGCATGCCTGCCTCAATGCGATGCACCCCCACCTCGGCCAATTTCTCGGCAATCCGAATTTTGTCATCTTTGGTAAATATGATTCCGGCCTGCTGTTCCCCATCCCGCAGGGTAATGTCATGAATCCTCACCTCTTTTGGAGGCTGAAATCCCGCTGTCACTTCCTCCACATAATTCCATGGGCTCACATGCCAGTTTTCCGTTTTCCATGGTTGCTTTACATCATTCATTATGTCTCTCCTTTCGATTCTCTTATGCTTTCATGGATGTGTTGTTTTGGTTTTCTGAAGCCTGTTTGGTTTACTTTTTTCAAAGCACGGAATCGAACCCTAAAAAGAAGGAGGGGTCAGAATCCAAATAACCTCTATGGAGTCCCCTTCTAATGCACGCCAGGAGTGGTGGGTGTTGGCGGGGTAATAGAGGCTGTCACCTTCATTGAGTCGGTGTACTTCATTGCCGACTGTGGCTTCAAGGGTTCCTTTCAACACGATGCACATTTTTTCACCGGGGGGATCGATCATTGGCTCCTCCCCGGAGTTTTCTCCCTCCGAGACCTGCATATACATGACCTCCAACCGGCGGTTCATGTCAGGCGTCAGGAGATCGTATATCACTTTTGAATTGGGGAGTGCGAACCTCTTTCGTTTGTCCGCTCGAACCACCTCGGACCGTTCTACATAGTTGGAGGCCCTCTCCGGAGGTTGCCTCGTCCCCTTATTATATTCCCAGTTGGAATTGATGTGATTCCCGTTCTGGAAGAGATTCACCACGCTATACCCGAACTGCTTGGAGATTTTCTTGAGGGAGGTAATGGATGGTTCTGTCAGTCCCCTTTCCACCTGACTCAGGAAACTCTTGGAAAGGCCGGTCTTTTTGGAAAATGCCTCCAGAGTCAATTGCCGCTTCTGGCGTTCTCTTCGAATTCTTGCTCCAAGATCTAAGAGTGTCGTCGACATATTCCCCCGCCCCCTTTAATTGCATTATAAATATAATCGTTCTTCCATGAATATCGATAAAAAATTACA
>JAFDIX010000462.1 GCA_019307805.1 Deltaproteobacteria bacterium
GATCCGGTGGCCTGGTAAGATTTCCGCCGGCATGTCCAGCGATGAGATCGTCCATGAGATGGACCTCTTCCCCACCCTGGCAAAAATTGCCGGCGGCAAGGTGCCGGACGACCGTGTCATCGACGGCGTCGATCAGACCGATTTCCTGCTGGGCAAGCGGGAGAAATCTAATCGCGAGTGGCTGATCGTCTACATGGGCAACAAGGTCTGGGGCGTGAAATGGCGCAACTGGAAGGTGAACCTGAAGGAGCAGCAGAACATCCTCAGCGAAACCCTCGACTACGGAATGCCCCGTATCTACAACCTCCACAAGGACCCGGGAGAAACACAGAACGTGATCTTCCCCGAAACCTGGGTGCCGAGGGCCGCCCTTGGGCAGTTGGGCGCTCACGTTGTTTCGCTCAGGAAGGAGCCGCCCATCAAGCCGGGGCAGAAGGATCCCTACGTGCCGAAAAAGTAATCAGTAACCGATAAACAGCGATCAGTATACAGAAGGTCAGAGCAAATCACGTGATATGGAAAAATCAATAAAGGAGGAACAAGAGATGAATATCAAAGCAACTATTTTCAAAGCTGTCCTTGCAGGGCTTCTGATAATCGGTTGGATGTCGACCAGCGCCCTGGCCCAGGATAATACAAAAGGTGCGGCGGATGAGGCCTACAAGGCCGAGATGAAGAAGGACAAGACGGGTACCAATCCCCTTAACTTCACTTTTGATGTCAGGCTGATTAACGAGTATCAGTGGCTTAATACGGATGGAGATGGGTATCAGGACGTCATCACGCTTGATTACCGGGTGCCTTTTGGCAAAAACAACAAATGGCAGCTCCGCATTAAGGCCCGCGGGGCTAGCCTCGAGGCCGATTTCAACGACGACGGCATTGATGACGTGAATGAAAGCGGATTCGGCGACACGGACATTCGTTTCATGACCATACCGTACCTGAACCCTAAGAACTTTATTGGGGCGGCAGCAGTGGGTGCCGAGTTCTTTCTCAACACCGCGACGGAAGATGCTCTGGGCTCGGGAGCGTTTTCGGTGGGACCCTTTGTCTTTCTCGGCATCCTCAACCCCTTTGGCCCGGGGAGCATTTTTGCACCGGGATATCAGCACATTTTCAGCATCGATGAAGAAGAAGGACGCAGCCGGGTCCACCGGGGAGTGATCGATTTATACGCCATCAAGACATTCGGCGCCAACCAGTTCTGGGGTTACCTCGATCCCCAGATCGTCCTCGACTACGAGAACGATATTGAGTTCATGCTTGTCGAAGTCCAGGTGGGTATGATGATGGATAAATTAATTGGTACGAATGGTCACAGCATCTACATCCTGCCCTCGTTCGGCGTTGGTGCATATAGACCCTACGATGTGTCGCTGGAAGTGGCGTACAAGGTAGTCTGGTGAAAATGTCCAAATATTATGATCTAATTTAATTTCAGGAGCGGATGTAGTTGAGGTACTGAACGTCAAAGGTGAGGTGCATGGGATCGGTGCACAGATCGGCCTGGTGGGACTGATCCTTATACCCACAGCATCCGATGATGCTCTTGGCGGTGAGAAGTGGGGTGTAGGTCCTACGGCAGTTGTTCTTAAACAGGACGGGCCATGGATATACGGAGGACTCGTCAATCACATAGAGTCTTTTGCAGGCGAGGACAATCGCGCTGATATCAGCGCATCATTTGTTCAGCCATTTGTCAGCTACATCACAAAGACAAAGACCACTTCGGGATAAACTCGGAGTCAACATATGACTGGGGGAGCGAGGGGAGAACAATGAAATCAATTAAATATATTATTTCCTGCTGCGCGGCGCTGTCCCTGCTGGTCGCGGGGGGTGCTGCGACAAATGTGTCGGCTCAGGAAAAATACGGAGTTGCCAATATAGAAATGGTCAATGGTGTTCCCACCCCCATGTCTTCTAAGAAGATATTTGACGCTATGGATTATTATGGCGCTGTGCAGGCGTACCTGTGGGCCATGCCTGCAATGGGGCTTAAGGGTTGGGAGAACGCTAACGTTGATATGGGGGCTGACTCAACTCTTGACGGTCAGATATGCTTGTATCATGGCTACGACGGAGCAGCAGGCATCCTGACACCGAATACGAGAGTAACATATCTAATATCATTTGTAGACACCAAAGTGCATGGTCCTGCAGTCTGGATAATTCCTGCTGGCAAATCGGCCGGCGCCGTTAGCGACCAATGGCAGCGACCCGTTTCGGATACCGGCGTGACGGGTCCAGACAGGGGGAAGGGCATCAAGTTGCTCATAGTGGGACCCGACCAGGATGTCCCGAACCATGACGGCTCTTATGCCGTTGTCCGGTCACCCACTCATGTAGTTTGGTTAGGCACTCGAAACATGGCTAACCCTGGGCCTGAGCACGAGCGCATCAACGCCATGTTCGATGTATATCCTTACGAACGCCCCGAGTTAGCAGGTCGCAAAAAACTCCGCAAGAAAGGTGACGCATTCAAGCAGCGCCAGCCGCATGGAATGGAATTCTGGACCAACCTGAACGCGATCGTGCAGCGCGAAAAAATGGCTGAAAGAGATGTTTTCTTCTACGCCATTTTAAGAAATCTCGGCATCGAGAAAGGCAAGCCCTTTAAACCGAGCAAGGAGCAGGTAGAACTGCTAGTAGAAGCCGAACGTGTTGGTTATCTGATGGCTATCAATAACGGTTTCAAAAAGCGATTCGAAGGTTCTCGTTATTACAAAGGAAAAAAGTGGTACGTCGCCCTGGTAAACTCCCCAAGTCAAATTCAAGACACACACGGCGAGATGTTCGAAAGGGCTTCATGGTTCCATGAGGCAATCGGTTCGAGCTATGCAATGAAGATGTCCAAACCCGGACCCGGATCAACCTACCTCGGTCAGTATGAAGATGCACAAGGGCATGGCTTTGACGGTGGAAACACCTACAAGTTGGAAGTATCTGCTGACGTTCCTGCAGGACAGTTCTGGGCACTCACGGTATACAACAGTCTTACTCGCACCTTAGTCAGAAACGACCAACGTAGCGCAGAAGTTAATTCTCTAAATGAATTAATACAAAACAAAGATGGTACAACTACGCTCTATGTTGGTCCTGCAGCGCCGAAGGGCATGGAAAGCAACTGGATTCAAACGAAGAGAGGTCTTAATTGGTTCGCCTATTTCAGACTATATAACCCTGAAGCACCTTTTTTTGATAAATCTTGGATATTGAATGATTTCGAGAAGATAAAATAGAAATAAAGGAGAAAAGAAATGAAAAAATTATTATTAGTGTTCATGCTAAGTGTTTTCGTTGCAGCAACCGGATTTGCGCAAGAGAAAAACTCGCCAATGCTTAGGCATCTTTACAATGGCAATTGGCCAAGTGAGGAAGAAGGACAACAATTGCGTGATGAATTGTATTATAACCAGGCAATTCAAGCCTACACAACAATGCTTCCTGCGATGAATACTATTGGTATGCGTGATGGATCTCATAAAGCGTTTGGCTCTGGTTATAATGTATTACCTGTTTGGAAAGACAGAATGGATTCTCGTGCTTGGGTACCAACACCAAATGCAGATATTGTCTATGCAATGGGCTTTTATGATTTAAAAGAAACAGGTCCATTGGTAGTAGCTGTACCAGCAGG
>JAFDIX010000463.1 GCA_019307805.1 Deltaproteobacteria bacterium
CGTTTTGCAAGAGAGGCGGGACTGGAGCATCTGGGAAAAGGGCATGGGAACTTCATCAGCTTTGGCGCCTTTGAAATGCCCCAATATACCATTGTGAGAGGTCTGGCCGGAGAAGGCACATTTTTTCCTGCAGGCTTTGCGACCAACGACACCATATATCCCTTTGATCAGGAAAAGATATCCGAAGACCTCGCCCATTCCCATTTGTTTGGGGACGAAAACCCCTGCCATCCATTTGATGGTATCACGAGGATTGAGACCTCTGGGGGCGAAAAAGGCTACTCCTGGAGCAAAGCCCCCCGTTATGATGGATACCCGGCGGAAACAGGACCCCTTGCGGAGTTTGTCATGGCTTCCCATCCCCTTTTCATGGGTCTCATGGGCACCAGGGGCCCGAATGTTTTTATTCGCCAACTGGCCCGCCTGGTGCGACCCGCCTTCGTTTTGCAGGCCCTTGACTGCTGGCTCCAGGAAATCGTAACCACCAGTGAAGATTTTTACAGAGACAATGAGACGCGGGAAAATGGCCGGGGGTACGGGCTGATCCAGGCCCACCGGGGTGCCCTGGGGCACTGGTTAGAGCTGGAGGAAGGGAAAATTTCCCGCTACCAGATTATCACCCCGTCGGCCTGGAACGCGTCCCCCATGGATTCCAAGGGGGTGCGGGGGCCCTGGGAGGAGGCCCTCATGGGAACCGAAATAAAAGATCTCCATAATCCGGTCGAAGTCGAGCATATCGTTCGCTCATTTGATCCCTGCCTGGTATGCTGTGTACATATGATTCAGGGGCCTCGCCGAGGTTTGTCCCTGAAGATCATGTAGGGAGAGGATCGGAAGGAAAACCCGATCAGCCTTTTTGCAGATAAAGCGCTTTTATGCAGCACAACAATCATTTTGCGCATAGGAAAGGAACACATCATGATCGCCCATCACCTTTCCAGCCCGTCTGACAACAGGACACTGCAGAGTTATCATAGCCTCCTGGAAGAGAATGCGATCCTGCGAAACGAGATAAGGGTTGCCCGTGAGGCCGCTGAGATTACGGCAAACCTCGTGGTAAAGCAGTTTGAGGAAACCGAACGGGTCCTTCGAAGATTTCAGGATGCCAATGCCCAGCGCAAGGCTGTTCTTGATTCCGCCACCCAAATCGCCATCATTGCCACTGATATCGAGGGCATTATTACGGTCTTCAATACCGGGGCCGAAAATCTTTTACAATACCAGGCCGATGAAGTGATTGGAAAAGCAACACCGGAAATTTTCCTTGCTGCAGATGAACTGCAGGCCCACAGAGAAGCCTTCACCGCCCAGTTGGGTCGTGATGTCAAGGGGCCCGAGGTGTTACTGGAATTTGCCAGGCAGGGCCGAAAAGAACAACTGGAATGCACTTACATCAAAAAGGATGGCCGTCCTTTTCCGGTAGTCCTTTCCATCAGCGGCCTGCGTGATGCCGACGGCACCCTGAACGGCGCACTGTGCATCGCAATGGATGTGACCGAGAAGAAGCGCTCTGAAAAGGCCCTGGCCGAAAGTGAACAGAACTACCGGTTCCTGATCGACAATATTCCGAACATTGTATTCAAGGGGTATGCTGACGGGACCATTGACTTTTTCGATGACAAAATCGAGGACATGACAGGATTCAAGAGAGAACTGTTCGCCACCCGCGCAATGAATTGGTTCGACCTCATAGTGGAAGAGGATCGACCCTATGTGCGTGAAAAATTTGTCCATGCCCTGAAAACGGATAAATCCTATATTCGGGAGTATCGGATACGGAAAAAAACCGGAGAGATTGTGTGGCTGGAGGCCTGCAGCCACATTGCCTGTGATGAGAACGGAACGGTGGAATTCGTGACCGGTGCTTTTCTGGACGTCTCCGAACGCAAACGTGCGGAGCAGGCCCTGCACGAGTCGGAAGAAAAGTACCGGTCGCTCTTTATCAGTGGCCCCGATCCCATTTTTGTTCTGGACCGTGAAAACCTGAAAATTCTCGATGCCAACCCCAGTGCCGAAGAGACATATGGGTACTACAAGGAAGAACTGATCGGTCGAAGTTTTGAAGACCTGGGAACATTTGAATACGAAGATGAATCCTTCGCCCAGCTGGAATCCAAAAACTGGGGCCAGGATTCTGTTTTCATCCAGAGGGTCAAACACTACCGCCAGGGCGGAGAATCCTTTTATGCCGAAGTGAAGGTCTGCCCGACGACCTACCAGGATCGGCCCGCTTACATTCTGGCGTCGTCGGATATCACGGAGATCATCGAGAAGGACGCCCAACTCTTCCAGGCCAGTAAAATGACCACCCTTGGAGAAATGTCGGCCGGCATCGCCCATGAGCTGAACCAGCCCCTCAATGCAATAAAGATCGGCAGCGATTTCCTGCGCAAACAGATTGAAGAAGGAAAAGCCGTCCCCCCGGAAGAAATGCATCAGGTGGTGACGGCTGTAACCGGCCAGGTGGAGAGGGCCTCTGAGATCATCCAGCGCCTCAGGGATTTTGGACGAAAGCCTGACTTTAAGAAGGAAATAGTGAGCGTCAACAGCACCGTCAGGGATGTCATGAGTATTATCGGCCAGCAACTCACACTTCAGAACATCAATGTGCTTTACGGTTTGGATGACACGGTCCCGCCTGTTTTGGTCAACAAAAACCGGTTCGAGCAGGTTATCTTCAATCTCGTCACCAATGCCCGGGACGCCATCGAACTTCGAACCCGTTCCGAGGACGTTCCGGACGGAAACACCATTACCCTGTCCACATCTTCAGAAGGTGATTCCGTGGTTTTCTCGATAGAGGATACCGGCGTAGGGATCCCGGAAGACCGCAAAGAAAAGATATTTGAACCTTTTTACACGACCAAAGAAGTGGGCAAAGGAATGGGGCTTGGGCTCGCCATTACCTATGGGATTGTCAGAGATTTTGGAGGAGAAATAGAGGTGGAGAGCACCCTGGGCATGGGAACCCGAATCCGGGTCTCTTTACCGGGGGCGGAAAATACCGGATCATGAATGCTTCAGTGGGAATTTATGAGAGGGGGTACCATTGAAAAAAATATTAGTGATCGATGATGAGGCGCCGACCCTGGAAATGCTCAGGCTCTTTTTGGGGGCCTGTGGGTACGAGGTCTTGATTGCAAAAAACGAGGCAGAGGGTCTCGATATTTTCCGCAAAGAGACCCCGCCCATCGTTCTGACCGATATCAAAATGCCCGGCAAGGACGGCTTTTCGATCCTTAAAAACATCAAGGCGATGCAGCCGGAAACCGAGGTCATCGTGATTACCGGCCACGGGGATACGGATCTGGCAAAAAAGGCATTTGCACTGAATGCCAGCGACTTTTTCAACAAGCCGCTGGATACCGAGGCCCTGGAAGCGGCCCTGAAGAGGCTTGAAGAAAAATTGAAGCACAAAGAATGAAAGACTTAAACTCCCTTTCCCAGCCAGATATCATTGCCCCTCGCATTCATTACACGGGCGTCGAAAGAATTTAGGTTTGAGTTCAATGCCCACGCAGGTGCCTAGTTTTTCACTGTGGGATATCGTTGGATATTCATTGGAGAATATTTTGAGCGGCATTTACAGCAGTTCCAAAAAGGAATCTCAACCCGAGTATATCAAACGATTTTTAGAGACCT
>JAFDIX010000464.1 GCA_019307805.1 Deltaproteobacteria bacterium
ATCCATTTCTTCCAGAACGATCCACAGGGTCTTGATCGCCCTTTTAAGCACCGAGGTGTAGGCCACATCGAAAACATATCCTTCTTGCTTGAGAACATGCCCCGCCTCGGTCGCCTCCCCTACGCCCTTATCGGTAAGCCCCACATCTGTCCACCCCGAAAAACGGTTTGACCTGTTCCATTCACTCTCCCCATGGCGTATAAGCACCAGTCTTTTCATATTTCTTCCCACTGAATTCTAAATATTAAGCATAAATGAAAATTGAAGTCGCCATCTTTATCCATAGCCTTTGGCGACGGCTGATCATTCCCGGGTCAGGTCAATGATTTCCATGCGGTTATTGGCCTCGGGATGCTTTTTTGAAGGCCCTTCGGTCAGGACTACAATCTCCCCCTCTAGACCCTGGGCCTGCAACCACTCCTTTGCAAAGGCATTCCAGTTATCCGGATGATCCGGCTCGTGGACAGGACAGACGCCGTAGGAAAATTGCAGCCTCTGGCATGTATTTTCCTGGGAACTCACACCCACGATCCAGACCGGAAGTCTGAACCGTGTGATACCCCTTGCAGAGGCGCCGCTGTGGGTGGGGACTATCACCGCTGCAGGGGAGATATGTTCCAGTGTCCTCTCCACACTCAATGCAATGAGATCCGTAGGTGGTATATGGTTCTTTTCCTCAAAGCCCGTCAGTGCCTCGCGCACGTAGTGGCTGGGGCGATGGGGTTCAATGGCTGCTGCGATTTTTGACAACATGGTCACCGCCTCAACCGGGTACTTGCCCATGGCAGACTCCCCTGAGAGCATCACGCAATCCGTACCGTCAAGGATGGCATTTGCCACATCCGTGGCCTCCGCCCGGGTGGGGAGACGGTTTTCTGTCATGGACTCCAGCATCTGGGTCGCGGTGATCACCGGTTTGCCAAGCATATTCGCCTTGCGCATGATTTGTTTCTGGGCCACGGCCATCTGCTCGATGGGGATCTCCACCCCCAGGTCACCACGGGCGATCATGATACCATCTGCTGCCGCGAGGATTTCATCCATGTGGTTTAGTGCACCGGACCTCTCAATCTTTGCGATGATTCCCGCACAGCCTTGATATCCTCGGCATTTTCCACAAAAGACTGGCTCACCGCATCCACACCCTGGGCCAGGGCAAACTGCAGACAATCCCGATCATGCTCCGTAAAGGCCTGAATTCCCAGATCAATGCCGGGCAAATTGAGGCCCTTGCGGGATCGGAGTATCCCTCCTACGATCACCTTGCAATGAACATCATTCCCCTCCACCTTGACCACTTCGATCTGGATATAGCCGTCATTGATGTAGAGGCTGTCCCCCGGCTTGACCACTTTGGGCAGTCGAGTGAAACTCATGGACACCCGTTTGGCGTCCCCGTGGATTTCTTCGGACGTGAGCACAAAATCATCCCCTGACATCAATTCGATGGGCTCCTCCCTCAATTGCCCGATCCGCATTTTGGGACCCCGTGTGAAAAATTGAGGCGTGCCACATTCATGCCTGCAAGCAGCATCTTTTCCATGACTGCCATGGAGTCGGATGCCGGTCCGATGGTACACACGATCTTGGTTTTGTTGGCAGGAAGCGTCATTGCATTCTCCTTCTCATTCACTGCATGTCCCTGGGTTGCCCGGTCGATTCAATCACACTGCTCCACAATCTTCCATTGGGATCAATGTGCTTTCGTTCGGAAACGGCCAGGGATATGGGCAGGTGGGTAAATTCATTTCTCCAGAAACCGACAACCATGTTGGTTCGACCCGCCATACCCGCATGCACCGCGTTGTGTCCCAACAGCAGGCAAAAGGCCGAGTCATGGGCGTTTGCAGGCACACTCCGGATGAGGTAGCTGGGATCAATGTACTTGAGATTCGCCTCCATCCCCATCCCCTTGAAATATGCATTGATATGATCCTTGAGAAAGAGGCCGATATCCCCCAGACGGATATTGCCGGATGCGTCCTGCTCTCCACCCAATTGCATCAGATCCTGACCCGCCCCTTCACCCCCGACAATGACGGCATGGCCCCGCTGCTCCAGTCTTTTTTTCAATGTCTCCAGAAACCTTTCCAGGCTAAAGGGCACCTCAGGGATCAGGCAATAGTTAACCTCGCTGTTTGCCAGGGTGGCAAATGCCGCAATGAAACCGGACTCACGGCCCATGAGCTTCACCAGGCCGATGCCGTTCATGGCCCCCGTCGCCTCCATGTGGGCGCTGTAGATGGAGGTCCTTGCTTCGGTAACCGCTGTTACGAACCCGAAGGACTGCTGGATATAGGAGATGTCGTTGTCAATGGTCTTGGGAATCCCGATCACCCCTATTTTGAGGTTGCGTTTTTCTATCTCCTCAGCGATTGCCTGCCCCCCCCTCAGGGTCCCGTCACCCCCGATGGTGAAAAGGATGCTCACATTCATCCTTTCCAGGGTATCCACCATGTCCGAGACATCCTGTGGCCCCCTGGAAGACCCCAAAATGGTGCCTCCTTTCTGGTGAATATCGTCCACCATCGCCGGTGTAAGTTCAAAGGGCGAATGTCCGTGACTTGAAGAGAGGCCTTCATACCCGTACCGGAAGCCAAACACCGTGGAAACCCCATAGTGGTGATGGAGACTCAGCACGATGGCCCGAATGACGTCATTCAGGCCCGGGCAAAGGCCGCCGCATGTCACAATCCCGGCCTTGACCTTTGAAGAATCAAAATAGATCTTTTCCCTGGGGCCCGCCAACTCCATGCAGGGAGGGGACTCTCCCTTTTCATAGAAAGGGGCGATATCCTCGGGATGGGAATGGTAGAGGACTTTGTCCCCTTCCTTGATAAACTCACTCCCTATCATAGGTGAGGGTATAGAGCATGTGCCCAGTTTTTCTATTTCAAAATCGAGTTCCTGATCCGCCATGAAGATCCCCCTTTAAATCTCACCGGAGCCCTGGTTTAACCTGTTCTCATCTCACAATCAGTATATTGCACTCTCTAACAGGTTATCAGTGTATACCTGTTTTTCAGGGTTTTTCAAAGATATAATAGGTATTTGGGTAGACATTCTGTTTGCGTTGTCTTTTTATTATATTGTTGTTATAGAGGGGTTCTTAAGCTCAGGAAAGGCGGATACTACTATGGACAACCTGAAACAACTGAGGGATGATGCGACCATGATTTTCAAAAGCTGCCTTGGTGCAGTGGATCCCTATGGTGCGATAAACCGCTTTGTGCACCCAAAGGAGAACAAACTCCTGCTTGGCCTGGAGGGGCACGCAGAAGCCGAGCTTGACCTGGGCACATATGAGCGCATCTCCATTGTTGGTGCGGGAAAAGCCACCGCACCCATGGCCAGGGCCATTGAGGAAATGTTCGGCGACCGGATCTACCGGGGGATCATCAATCTCAAGTATGGTTTCACCGATGAACTCTCAATTACCGAGATCATCGAGGCAAGCCATCCCGTACCGGACCAAAACGGTGTGGAAGGGACCAAAAAGATCATTGACTTTCTGCACGATGCCGGTGAGAAGGATCTGATTTTTTCCCTCATCTCCGGAGGAGGCTCCGCGCTGCTCCCACTACCCACAGGTGATATCAGTCTTGAGGAAAAGCAGGAAATCACCAGGAGTCTCCTGGCCTGCGGGGCAAGTATCGATGAGATAAACGCCGTAAGGAAACATATCTCTTCCTCCAAGGGGGGACAGATGGCCCGAGCGGCCTTTCCCGCCACGGTGGTCAATCTCATGCTCTCCGATGTGGTGGGGGATAAAATGGACGTTATTGCTTCCGGCCCCTTTGTCCCTGATACCGCCACATTCAAAGACGTCCTGGGAATTTTCCGGAAGTATGCCCTCCAGGATATACCCCCTTCCATCAGCCACCACATCGAGGCCGGGTTCGAAGGACGGATTCCGGAAACGCCAAAGCAAGGGGATCCTGTATTTGAAAGGGTCTTCAACATCATCGTGGGAAGTAATATACTGGCATTGGAAGCGGCCCGGGAAAAGGCACGGGAGCTGGGGTATGAAACCCTTATTCTCTCCTCCATGGTGGAAGGAGAGACACGGGAAGTGGCGCGGGTCCACTGCGCCATTGCCAAGGAGGCCCTGAAAACAGGCAGGCCCCTTCCACTTCCCGCTTGCATCATCTCGGGTGGTGAAACCACGGTGACGATTCAGGGGGATGGTCTGGGGGGAAGAAACCAGGAGTTCTGCCTGGCCGCAGCGCTGGATCTGGAAGAAATCCCTCCGCGCGTGGTCATTTTGAGTGGGGGTACCGACGGGAATGACGGCCCCACAGACGCTGCCGGGGCACTGGTTGATCCTCTCACAGTCAAAAGGGGGAGAGACGCAGGAATGGAGGCCCGGGATTACCTGAACAACAATGACGCCTACCATTATTTTGAAAAAACCGGAGACCTGCTCATGACCGGACCCACCAACACCAATGTCATGGATGCCAGATTGGTGTTGGTGCGCTGAGTTCCTTGATGAATAGCCTTCATAAAAAAATGGTTTTATTTGTTGCAAACTGAGCTGGGAGGCTATATATTACTCTATCAAACTCATGCTTTTAAGGTTTGCACGTTATCCTAATGCTTTAACAAAAAAGGAGGAACTCCAACATGACGAGAAAATTGAAGCTTTTGACCCTACTTCTGGCTGTAGTATTTGCGCTTTCCTTTTCAACGGCTATCGCCGCAGATAATGTTCCCTCATCCGGGACCGTAAAAATTTCAGGCGGTTCCTTTGCCCTGGGCATCGGCTGGAGCTGGGGCAGCGGCCATCTCAACTACAAGGGCAGGGAATATCCCTTCAGGATCAGTGGCCTGAAGATCATCGATTTGGGAGGAAGCAGTTGGGACGCCGTCGGTGAGGTCTACCACATGAAAGATCTGGCCGACTTTGAAGGCACCTTCATTGGAGGCGGTGCCGCGGGACAGACCATGAAAAATGAAAATGGCGTGGTCATGAATCTGCGGTCCACGAAAGTAGGACTCCAGATCACCCTGGCCCCGGGAGGCCTGAAAGTCAGCCTGAAGTAGTTCATTATTTAATTAAAAAACTGAAACCGGGGTTGCTGATGCTTCATGGCGGCCTCGGTTTTTTAATCCGCCCTTTATTTCCCCATCTCGCTGCATCCCTCTGACAGCTTCGTAAAAGTAAATCCTGCGGTCAACCAACATATCGTGCCGGCCGTCAAGTGCCATCTGACCTTGTGCGAGCAGGACAACTGTAATAGAATGTGAGATTATAGGAAGAGAGGGGCGCCAAACCCCTACTGGATAGTCCCTGTTGGGATAAAAGGGGACGCTCTTCTGCAGATAACCCCATGGGATCGAGGGAGAAATAGATGCCCTACAAAATTGGGACACCCTACAATGTACTAAAAGCAT
>JAFDIX010000465.1 GCA_019307805.1 Deltaproteobacteria bacterium
ACGATGGCATTCTTGATGAGCATTCCTGACAGGCTCATCACACCCAGCAGGGCCATAAATCCGAAGGGCTGGTTGAAGATCAAAAGCCCGGCGGTCACACCAATGATAGCAAGGGGGACGGTCAGCCAGATAATGAGCGGCTGCCTGAGGGCGTTAAACAGGAAGATGACCGCCAGTATCATTAAACCGAAGTAAACAGGGATGGATTTTCCGAGCTGGCGCATGGCATCGGACGAGTCCTCCGCCTCGCCGGACCAGGAGATAAAATATCCGGGTTTTCCCTTTATAGGAATGATATCGTCGTATTTTATGGGAATGGTGGTGGCGCTGTACTTATTCTCCGCCACTTTCCTTCCGAGATACTGTGCGGCGTCAACACCCAGGGCCTTTTCAATCTTGGGTTTGACTCGTGCCATGACCTCGGAAGGCAGCCCAAATCTGGCATCCGCATGGACCTTGATCATGGATCGGCGGTTATACCTGGAGATGCGGGCGTCCTCGAATCCGGTGACCACTTTATCCACGATCTGGAGTGCAGGGATTCGCTCATTGGTAATGGGGGTGATAATAGGGATGTCTGCCATGTCCTCTACGGTCTTTCGGTCACCTAGGGGTGCCCGGGCATAGATGGGAATCAGTTCAATTCCCTCCCGGTAGACACCGGCCAGGGTACCGACATAATTGGATTGAAGATGAACGGAAAACAGGGGACGGTCAATGCCCAGTCTTCGGGCACGGTCTTCCGCCAGGATGGGGCGCACCGTCTTGACCTTGGGTCCCCATTCATCACGAATGGCCTTAGAGTCCGGGTCTGCGGTAATGATGTCTTTGGCTGTATCGGCCATCTCACGCAAAACAGCAGGATCAGGCCCGTTGATGCGGAGCTGAATCTTGCCCCCGGCTCCGGGACCGAGGTTGAACTTTTTGACATTGACGGTGCCATCCGGGAACATATTTTCCAGATCTGTCTGGACCTTCTGGAACACACGGTCTATGACTTCATAGTCATCCACCGTGGCGAGGATCATGGTATAATGACCGCCCACATCCACCGGCACATTATAGGTGACCAGGAAACGGGGATGCCCTGCGCCTATGGCGGACGCAATATCCGTGATACCGTCGATCTTTTCCAGGTATTTTTCAATTTTTGCCACCTTTTTTTCGGTCTCCTTGATGTGGATGCCTTCACGGAACTGCACCTCTACCATGAACTGGGGCCGGGTGGATGGCGGGAAAAACAGATTATCCAGAAAACCAAACCCGTAGAGGGCCAGGGCAAAAAGGCCTACGACCACGGCGATGGTGACCCATCGAGAGCGAATGGCCGCCTTGAGTACACCTCGGTAGAGCCCATAGAACTTTCCCCCGTAGGGGTCGGTGGCACTGCCATCCCCGTTCGCTGAAGATTTTTTCTTGAGAAAGGTCTTGGCAATCAGCGGAGTCGAAGTCACGGCCGTGAGCCAACTGAGGGACAGGGAAATCAAAATCACGTAAAAGAGGGCCCTGCAGAATTCACCGGTATTGTTGTCCATGCCGCCGATTGAGGCAAAGGCCAGGATAGCCACGGCGGTGGCCCCGAAAAGCGGAACGGCATTCTGTCCCACGACTTCCTTGGCCGCCTGAGTTCCATCCATGCCTGATTCAATGCGAACTTTCATACCGTCCACCACCACGATGGCATTATCCACCAGCATGCCAAGGGCAATGATGAGGGCCCCCAGGGAGATTCGTTCCAGGGTGATCTGAAAGTAATCCATGACCACAAAGGTGGCGGCAATGGTGAGGGTCAGGATGAACCCGATAATGAGGCCGCTCCGAAGTCCCATGAAGAACAGCAGGACAATAACTACAATGGCCACCGCCTCGGCCAGGTTGATGATAAAGCCGTTAATGGCCTTGACAACGCTGTCCGCCTGATCGGATATGATTTCAAATTCCATACCCCAGGGGATCTGGGGCACCAGTTCCTGGACGCGTTCATTCACGGCCTGGCCCATGACCACCACATTTCCGCCCAGGACCGTGGAGATGGCAATGCCGATGGCGGGCCGGCCGTTCACACGCAGGACTTCTCTGGGGGGATCCACATAATCCCTCTTGATGGTCGCCACGTCCTTCAGATAGATGAGTTTGCCGCCCTTGCCGCTGATAAGGAGGTCGCCGAAGTCCTGCTCTGAGTCAAAGATGCCGCTGGGAAATATGGGCATATACTCGCTGCCGATTTTTATGCGGCCTGCATCGGCCGGGAGGTTTTTGGCGGCCAGGGCATCGAATATCTCCTCCAGGGTGATGCCGAGTGCGCTTGTTTTGGATTTGGATATCTCCACGTATATGGCTTCGGTTTGCTCACCGAAAAAGGTGATTTTTTTGACATCCGTGACAGTGATCAGCTCCCGCTTGAGCAATTCAGCCACTTTTTTCAGTTCTGCATAGGTGAATCCTTCACCCGTCAGGGCAAGATACACCCCATAGGTATCCCCGAAGTCGTCATTGACAATGGAGGGCCCGGCACCGGGGGGGAGTTCTTTTTGATAATCATTGACCTTGCGCCTGAGCTCATCCCAGACCTGGGGCAGGCGGGACATATCGTATTCGTCCTTGATGACCACCTTGACTGTGGATTGACCCCTGGCGGAGTAAGACTCGACCCGTTTGAGTTGACCCAGTTCCTGGCAAGCTTTTTCAATCTTTTCGGTGACTTCCTTTTCCACTTCCTCGGCCGAGGCACCGGGAAAGGGCGTTATGACCACGGCCTCCTTAATGGCAAATTCCGGGTCCTCCAGCCTCGGGAGAGCCTGATAGGAAAAGTAGCCCACGACCAGGAGAACGATAGTCATTGTCCAGGTGATCACACTTTTCTTGATGGAGAGTTCTGCGATATTCATCTATTCAGGCTCCCTCATTATTACTGCTTATCCCAAAATCTTACCTTCATGCCGTCCTGCAGTTTGAGCACTCCGGCCACGACGATATTTTCCCCGCCTTTGAGACCCTTCAGGATTCTGATGTCTTCAGATCCGGTCACCCGGCCAATGCTGACACCTCTCTTCTTTACCGTCATCTCCTTGGTGTCCACGACCCACACATAGTCCTGGCCCTTGGGATCTGCCAGAACCGCAATGGCGGGAATGGTGATATCGCCTTCAGTGGTCCTTTCACCGGATATGGATGCCTTTACAGTGGCAGTCATCCCCGGCAGTACACGGATTTCTTTGGGCTGGGGCATCTGGAGAACCACCTGATAGGTCTGTGTAGAGGGGTCTGCATCTGTTGCCTTCTCCTTGACATTCACGGGGTATTGCTTGCAGGGCAGGGTAGGGAACTCGACAACTATTTTATATTTCGAGTCCCCGGGCGAGATGGCTATTACATTTTCCGGCACATCCACAAGGATCTCCACATTGGTGATGTCCTGAAGGCTCACGATGGGCTGTTTGGGTTTGACTTCCTGAAAGTTGTCCACAAAGCGCCTGGCAATGACACCGGAAAAAGGGGCCCGAAGGTAGGTGTAGCTGAGCTGGTTCCTGGCATCATCCACGGTGGCCTTGAGGGACTAAATCCTGCCCTCCGACTGGTTCACAGCCTCCATCTTCCTGTCAATATCCGCGCCGCTGACCGCTCCTGGGTCCTTGTCC